>JAUWNO010000039.1 GCA_030612605.1 Armatimonadota bacterium | reverse complement strand
TATTATTGATGATGAGAATATTGCTTTAGCTTCTGGAGTTACAGTGATCGCTGATTTTGAAAACTGGGATATTTCACCGGAAGAATATTCTACTACAACCGGAATTAACGGTATTTTTACTTTTGAAAATCTTCCTTCCACGCCAGAAGTAGTTTTGAGAACATTGCCTTTTACTGATAGCACTTATAGTTTCGAAGTTGTTGAACTTGACCTGGTTTTATTCCCGGATGCCATCGTAACTGCTCCCAACATTTTCCTGAACATTATTGATGACCCACCCTTCATAATAGAAAACAACTTTGATAATGATGATTTCGGAATTTTTGATGCTATTGAGATAACTTTCAATAAGGCAATCGATCCAAACATTTTTGAAATTGAACTCTATTCTGATATTGCTGATCCGGTAGAATTCGAAAGCATAACCTGGATAACTGATGCAAGTGTAGTAATCACTCCTGATGAAGATCTTCTTTTGGCAACAGTTTATACTATGAATCTATCCGGTTGTTCAAAGGATGGTAATTTCTTCGATTTTCCCGGCTTGCAATTTGAGACCCAACCCGGAATTGCTATTGAAAGCACAAACCTGGAGATCTATGACAATTACTATGAAATCGCTCCAATGGGAACAATTATCATCAATTTCACTGAAGAAGTGGATACAAATAATGCTTTGAATGTCCTCGAAATCACAAACTATCAGGACCCGGCTTTTGTTTGGTCTCCTGATAATAAAACTCTCAGCATTGCTCATCCGACCGGAGGTTACACTGGCAGCTTCATTTTGGAAATTACATATTATTCTACTCTTGCTAGCTACGATTTTGTAAATAAAATATATACAGTAAATCTCATTCAGTAGAAAAGAATCTATTAAAACTTTCGAAGTTTTCATAAACTTCGGAAGTTTTTATTAGAAAAAATGAATCACTTTAATATCGAAATAAAAGCATATTGTTCAAATAAAGAAGAAATCAGGAAAATCCTGAAAGAGAAAAATGCTGATTCCAAAGGCATTGACAAGCAAATAGATACTTATTTCAAGGTTAAGAAAGGAAGATTAAAACTCCGCGAAGGTAACATTGAAAATTGTCTGATTTATTATGAAAGAGAAGACATATCCGGTCCTAAAAAATCTGATGTTTCCCTTTTTCCAATTCAGAAGAATTCTTCTCTTAAACAGATTTTACTCAATTCATTTGATATCTTGGTAAAAGTAAAAAAAACACGAGAGATCTATTTCATTGATAATATCAAATTTCATCTTGATGAAGTGGAAAATCTGGGTGATTTTATTGAACTCGAAGCAATTGATAAGAATGGAGAAATCGGTGCAAAAACTCTTCTTAAGCAATGTCGGGAATATCTGAACTTATTCAAAATAAAAGAACAAGATCTGATCGAAAATTCCTACAGTGATATGATTTTAAATACTCAAATCCAAATAAGACAGGGAAATATCGATGAAGTTGTTCTTCTATCCAAACAAATCCCTGAATTTGAAAAACCTTATGAAAAAACAGAATACGAAAAAAGGCTCGAAAATACAAAACATCTTATTTTGATTGCGTACTATTTTGAGAAACCGGTCGGTTTTAAGGTTGGATATCAGATAGAAGATTATTTCTATACCTGGATGGGAGGAGTGCTCCCGGAATTCAGAAACAGAAATATTGCGAAAAAACTTGCTCAAAAACAGGAAGAATGGATAAAAGAAAACGGCTTTGCAAAAATAAAATTGAAAACCAGAAATAAGCATAAATCCATGCTGCATTTTGCTCTTTCAAGCGGATTTAAAATAGTGGGTTTTGAACCAAATGAAAACAAAGAAGAGAGCAGAATTATCCTGGAAAAGAAGGTTGATTACATATGAAAATTTTTCCAAAAATTATTTTAGTAATATTGTTATTAATTTCTACTAACTCGCTTTTTCCTGAATCTCTTTCATTCAGATTCATCTGTTCCGGAGCAGCTTATTTTCCGGAATACCCGGATTATGATTATGAAAGTCCGGTTACAGGTTGCAAATTCGATGCGGAGATATTCAATATTATCGGAACATTTGGAATTGGCGGCTCTGCTTTTCTGCAAATCAGAAGTTATGATAAATATTTCCAATCTATGAAAATATACGATGCTTATATTCATAATTTTTTTAACTTTTATGGAAAAGATTCCTATTTCATTTATGGATTTTTTGGAGGTGTGCAGCGTACAGACTTAAAATATGCAAATTACAAAAACCCGAATCAAAAATTCGAACTTCTAATGACAAATCCTTTGCTGGGTTTTCACTTTTCAACTCATCAATGGGGCTTTACTCTAACCTGGACTCAAACTGAGAATGAAAAACCGCGTCTGGGATATGAAGCGAAATTCCGGGATTCCAGTGGTGTTATTTTCCAAATTGGCAGAAGTAACAAAGGTCCGATCGATGGTGTGAAATCTGACTTTCACATTTATGCTGGTTATGAGTTTTTTATGTAAAAAAAAGCAGAAAAAATGAAAAAAACCGATCTATCTATTTCAATGGGAAAAGCGAATTTGCTTTCATTACCTTTTGTGTTTTTTTCATTTATTGTTTTCAGTCTTCCCTATTTTTTCATCTGGGGAAGAAATAGCGTGGAAATCGGTATTAGAGCTACTTACCTCAACTTGAAAGTTTTCATTCCGGTTTTTGTTGTGGGAGCATTTTTGCACGAAATTCTGCACGGACTTTCATTTCTGATTTTCGGAAAATTAAATTACAAACAAATCAAAATAGGATTTCAATGGAAAACCATAACTCCGTTTGCTCACTGCAAAGTTCCTGTTAAAGCATCTGTTTACAGAATTGCCTTAATAATGCCAACTCTAATATTAGGAATAATTCCCTCGATTTTTGCGATTATCACGGGCAATAGCTGGCTCATTATTTACGGAATTATTTTCACAGTAGTTGGAGGTGGAGATTTCTTAACAGTGTGGCTCATTCGCAAAGCCAAAAAAAATCAGCTTGTTCAAGATCATCCTACGAATTGTGGGTGTTGGGTTTATGAGCGATAATAATTTAACCCCCTTTAATTCCCCCTTCAAAAGGGGGATCGATTCGACTCCCCTTTTCAAGGGGAGAAGTTCAGAACTTGTTCTGAACAGAGGGGTTACAGACTCATGTTTAAATAAAGATGACATGAAATTCAAAATAATTAATTAGCGTTCAAAATAATATAAAATAGAGGAGTAAATCTATGCAACTTTTAAAAGAGCTGTGCGAAGCACCCGGAATTCCCGGCAGAGAACAGGCAATTATCAACATTATGAAGAGAGAACTGAAAAAAACTACAAATAAAGTTTATGTAGATGAAATGGGAAATGTTATTGGTTTCAAAAAAGGAGAAGCCAAAAAACCTCTAAAAGTTATGATTGCGGGTCACATGGATGAAATCGGGTTTGTAGTCAGTCATATCGATAAAGACGGATTCATTCGTTTCAATCCTCGTGGTGGACACATTCCCAGAACTCTCGTATCTCAAAGAGTAAAGATTTATGGTAAAAAAACTCTGATCGGAGTTGTGGAGGGAAGCCCGGTTTTCATCTCTTCTACTGAAGATCGTAAAAAAGTTCCTGAACTGAAAGACCTTTTCATCGATACGGGACTTAAAATAAAAGAGCTCAAGAAAATCGTAAATATCGGAGATATTATTGTTTTAGACAGAAATTTTATTCAGCAGGGAGATATTTGTATTGCCAAAGCTTTTGACGATCGGATCGCCTGCTTTATTATCCTGGAAGCAATGAAAAGATTGGGAAAAGTTAATGCTGATGTTTATGCAGTTGGAACTTCTCAGGAAGAAGTTGGGATTCGTGGTGCATTTACTTCTGCCAAAAATATCAATCCTGATTTTGGTATTGCTGTAGATATCACCGGAGCTTTTGATACTCCCGGAGTTTCCGACCATGAACAGGTGACTAAACTCGGTGAAGGTGTTGCTATTAAAATTAATGATTCTTACAGTATTTCCAACCATGGAATCGTGGAATTTATGAAAAAACTGGCAAAGAAAAATAAGATAAAATTCCAGATGGAAATCCTTCCTTTTGGTGGAACAGATGCCAGTGCTATGCAGAGATTTGGTAAAGGACCTGTTTGCACGCTTTCCGTTCCAACCAGATACGGACATTCACCCAATGAAATGGTGAATAAAAAAGATGTTGAAGCTACTATTCAGCTTCTAATTAAGTTTATCGAGGAATGTGAGAAGTGTAAATTAGAGTTTTAAAAGGGAGTTGCTAAATAGCGTGTTTTTGTACCTCACCTCAATCCTCTCCTAAGAGGAGAGGAAGTTTTTTGTGCTCCTTCTCCTCGATAGGAGAAGGTCAGGATGAGGTGGATAAGAAAATAATGGAAGTAAAAAAAATGGGGGAAAAATGAAAACTTTAAAAATCGTTTTAACGCTGGTCGTATTAGTATTAGCAATTGATTTAATGGCAGGAACCAGGATTGAGGGACTGGGAAATTATTTTGAATATCTTATTCGTGATACGGACACAGATATTACTTTATTCCCGGCACATCTTATTAGGCATGATAATAAACATATTCAATTTGTGAATAATGGGAAATCTGCAAAATATTACGGATTTCCAGCAAAAGATATTAACCTCAGTGTAATGCCTTTGGCAAAAAAAGTATTTCTTAAAATTAATGCAAATATTGCCAGTGATAACAGGCAACCCAGAATTTATCTTAGTGATAGCTACTCATCATATTATTACTATAATAAATACCGCACTTTTTTTAGTGGTGATGATTTTGGTGCAAGCTTAATAACTACCACATTGGCATATTCATTTTCCAATAACTTCCTGATTGGATGCTTTCTAAAATATGGAAATAACTGGAGAGAAAACATATCTGAAGATTATAAAATGACCGATCCCAACACGATCATAAACGAAGATGTTTCAGATTCTGATTATGGCGATGATTTTTATTCGGCTGGAATTAATTTCAGAATTGGCTCGGATTTTAAAACCGATGTCACAATTATGTTTTCTCAAAATGATGTTTATGATGATTTCAATAGAATTCATGATTTTGAAGATTTCTATACCAACGGTTCAAACAGCAGTTCTTATCAATTCATTGAAAAGAATCTGCAATATTTAGACCAGGAAACAGAAGATATTGGAATTTGCGTTTTATTGGATGTGGAAAATGATAAATCAATTAGTCGTTTTTTTATGGAATCCCACTATACTCAACTGACATTTGCCTTAGAACTCTTCGATTATCGTCATCGTTTGTATTTTGAAAATGACGAATTAAATAGAAAGTATAAAGATATTCGCGAACAAGATAAAAAGGAAGAAAGAAAAATATACTTTGCAACTTTGGGTTTTGGAAAGACCATCAAAAAAAATAAATGGAACCTGCATTATGGTATAAAATTTGATGGATTGTATGGTGATACAAAACGTGATGAATCTTATTATAATCTGGATTATGATCTTTACGTATATCCTGATACAGTCCAGATAGATTCAGTTTCTTTCAGCGGACAAAAAAATTTTAAGATCAAAGATTGGAAAGCAGTATTAAAAGTTCCATTCGGAGTAAGCTATCATTTAAATAAACTCGTTCAACTTTATGGAGGAGTTGGCTTTAAATTGATCAGGCAGAGATTCGAGTATTTTGATGATAACGAATTTGATAGATGGGAAACCGACCGCTATCAAACATTTGGAGCTACCATCTCACCGCTCGAATGTTTGAAAATAGACGTGAATTTTGCAGGAAATTTAACAGGTTATTCCGTCTGGCAAATAGATGTTAAATATTTGTGGTGAGGGAAGATTAAGCTATAAAACCCGAGTCGAGTTCTTAGAACCCGACTCGGGTTTTGTTTTTAAGACAGTTTTTTAAAAGTGGAACCTTTCTAACTTTCTTATACAACAATTCGAGTTAACAAAA
Organism: Armatimonadota bacterium; assembly: GCA_030612605.1. Classification (GTDB taxonomy): domain Bacteria; phylum Cloacimonadota; class Cloacimonadia; order Cloacimonadales; family TCS61; genus JABMPU01. The sequence continues at coordinate 4,721 of JAUWNO010000039.1, read as the reverse complement.
ATTAATTTGTTAAAAATTTTGACAAAAGATTTTTTGTTAAGTTCTCATCTTAAGGATGTCATGTCATATTACATATACTGATTCCAAAGCTTTTCTTTAGCTGGGAAATGAACCGATACTAAATCTGTGAAACTTATGACATTATGATGATCAGAAAAATTCTTTTCTTTCTCTTCATCAAAAACGACTAAATCTATATTATGCTTTTCCATTTCTTTGATTTTATTTTCCGAAATGTCCTGCTCTTGAGTAACAATATAGATTTTATCGGCTTTGATCGACGCCAATTCACCAACGACTTGTCTCCATCTTTCCCTTAAAGTTCTTTTTACTGAAATAATTAAGCAAGATGTTCTGTTCTTCTTGAAAACTTTTTCACTCGGAAAAAGATAGTCAACCCTTCCATTTAATTGAGTCTGTGTAGCATAAGGATAATTTAAACGGCTAAATAAAAATTCCAAATGTCTTTCAAAACTTCCACCTGCGCGAGCTTTTCTCGATTGACTAATACTCAAAAATACATTCCAGAAATCATTATAATGCTTATCAAAAAAATCGGGAAAAGTTTTTTGAAAATTTTCTTTAGGAATTTCGAAAACCTTTTGTTTAAAGGCCTCTTCAAAAATTTGAATTGTGCATCTCTTTTCAAATTCTTTGTATAAATCAAATTCGATCTTTAATAATTGTTTTAAAAATGAATTGAAATTTTCTTCAACATTACTCATCTCCAGTTTCTTTTGGGCAAGCTCCGCTAATCTCTCGCCAGAAGGCATAAATTGTTTTCTTATAGTTTTTTGAAAATCATTAAAATTAATATCCATATTTATCTCCTTTCCAAAATAATAATAAATTCTTCAAGCATTGTGTTCACAGTTTTTCCAATAATATTGGTCGGGCTATTTTTTCTTGGCATTCTTTTGTTTGGAATTTCTCGAACAATTGTCTTGTGATGAAAAAAGTCTTTTTTACAAAGCTCTATTATAATTTCATCTGTTGGAATTTGAATTTCTTTTACTGTCCTATTTCCCACAACAATACACATAAAACCACTTTTCTTCAATACTCTAGTAAATTCTTTCAAACATTTATTTAAATCATAGAAAAAGGCAAAAACTTCATTGCTTCTTTTTTTATCTTGTTTTGAAATATTATCAACAATATCAAAAAGTAATTCTGAATAAATATCATAAACAGGATGATTAATTATTTTCCCACCTAAACTTTCTCTATCCACATTAACATTATCTAATTCTAACCATTCAATTGCAAATCTGGAAAATTGCCCATAAGCAACAGTCGTTTTGCTATCTCCATAAGGTGGTGAAGTTACAATTAAATCAACCTTTTTATCATTGATTTCGGAAATATTTTTAACAATTTTATACCAATGTTTTTTTGAAATTACGGATTTCATCGAATCCAATCTATTGATATTTTCGATTGTTTTTTTTTCGAATAACTTTTTTACATTCGGATTATGTCTCATTAAGTCTTTTTCGGAATATCTATGTAGTTTAAATCCATTTCTACTATTTGAAGTAGAACGAATAATTTCACCCAAAACAACTTTATAAAAATCTCTTATATCAGAATTTTCTAATTCCCAAATAATTTTTTTTATTTTTCCTAATTCAGCAATCACATTATCTTTAAACCAGAAATGTAGATTTTTTACTGTTGCAATATCGGGCTCAGTTTTTTTTATTTTTGTTAAAATATCATCAAGAGCCTTTTTCAACAACTCCTTTCTAATAGGAGTTAATTTCACTTTTGTAATTAGTTCTGCTAAAGGATTAATATCTATTCCAAAAGAATATCGTTTTTTTATATTTGCTTCGACAAGTGTTGTTCCTGCTCCCATAAAAGGGTCTAAAATAACATCATCTTCATTGCTATATTCATCAATTAGAAAATCAGCAATAGGATAAGCCATTACTGCTGGATAAATATGCATCCCGTGAATTCCGTTTGTTTGTCGAATTTCTCTAAAATCAAAAGTAGAATCTTTATATTTTTTATTTAAGAATTCTTTAGATAATTCATTTTCATAGAACCTAGGATAATATTCTGATAAAGTAATTTGTTCATAACCGCTTTTAAAATAATCAATTTTTCTATTTTGAGTATAGTTTTCTAATAAACTGAAATAACCTTCTTTGGAAATTATTATATGATCGATTATTTTAATTCCGGATATATCTTCTAATTTTAATAATTTCGCTGTTATTTCCTGATCTTCTTTGGAAGGATTAGAATCTCCATCTGGATGATTATGAACAATAACAATTGCTGTTGCATTATATAAAAAAGCTGGGGCAAAAATTTCTCTGGGATGAACAATACTGGAATTAACCGTTCCAATCGATATTGTTTCTTTTTTAATCAATTGATTTAGCGAGTCTAAATATAATACAATTAGATGTTCTTTTTTTTTGTTTATCAAATCTTTGCAAAGATTAAAAACATCATTAGAATCTAGAATTTTTATTTTACTTTTATCTTCAATAATGAATCTTTTTGCTAATTCAAGTGAAGCAACAATTTGCTCCGCTTTAATTATTCCGATTCCTTTGATTTCAGTTAGTTCTTTAACACTTGCATCTAAAAGTTTTTCCCCAAATTTCTTTAAAATGTTTTTAGATACTTGCTTAACGTTTGTTCCTTTTATTCCACTTCCAAGTAAAATAGAAAGCAGTTCGGAATTTGTTAAAAAATTGATATTTGTTTTTTCTAATTTTTCTCTCGGTCTTTCAAATTCCGGCAAATCTTTAATTTTTAAATTTCTTTTCATTTATTTCACCATTCTTATAATAAATACTTGTTTATAAAATGATTTTCTTTGTCAAGCTCAAAACCCGAGTCGAGTTATTCAAGCCCAACTCGGGTTTACATTATACAATATCCTTTTTCTTCGTGTCCTTTGTGGCTGAGTTTTAAGAACAATTATTTTTTATTTGACACTTAAAATACAGATTTAATCAATAACCAAAAATTTAAATATGGAGGAGATAATGGTTGATTTTTCGTTAAGCAGCAGGCAGCAGGAAATTAAAGAAAAGTATCGGGATTTTGTGGAAAAATGGATTGTTCCGAACCGGATGAAATATGATGAATCCTGTGAATTTCCCTGGGAGATTGTTAAGGCGGCTTATAAAGAAGGTTTGATGAATGGTGCTATTCCCGAGCATTTCGGAGGGAATGGTTACGGAATTCTGGAATGTGCCCTTGCGTCGGAAGAACTGGGCGCAGGTTGTATCGGTATTGGAATTTGTATAGATGCCAATACCTTAGCTCTAACACCTTTGCTTTTAGTAGGAAGTGATGAGCAGAAGAAGAAGTTTTTTGGTTTGATAAGGGAAAAACAGGAAGTAGCAGCTTACTGCCTTACCGAACCAAATGCAGGTTCGGATGTTGCGAGTATCAGTTCAACTGCGATTTTGAAAGGAGATAAATACATTCTTAACGGTCACAAAAGATTTATCACAAATGGTGAAGTTGCCTGCTTGCACACAGTTTTTGCTTTAACTAATCCTGAAAAAGGTGCAAGAAGTCTTACTCCTTTTATTGTTCCAATCGATTTGCCGGGAGTTGAAATTGTATCTAAAATGGAAAAAATGGGTCAGCGAGCTTCCGTGCAGAATGAAATTAAATATCACGATGTGGAGGTTCCGGTTGAGAATAGGCTGGGCGGTGAAGGTCGTGGGTTTATCGTAGCAATGAAAACCTTTGACCGAACCAGAACCGGTGTTGCTGCTCTGAGTCTGGGTGCAGCGCGAACTGCTTATGAAATCTCAAGAGATTGGGCTAAGAACAGGATCCAGTTTGGGAAACCAATTGCAGCGAATCAAGCAGTTGCTTTTATGCTGGCGGATATGGCTACAGAGATTGAAGCTGCCAGGATGCTCACCTGGCGTGCAGCCTGGGCTTATGATACAGGTCAGAAAGATATTTCGATTTTATCAGCGATGTCTAAGCTGTATGCATCTGATGTGGCTATGAGAGTGGCAACTGATGCTGTGCAGGTTATGGCTGGTGAAGGTTATTCCAAGGATTATCCTGTCGAGAAAATTATGCGAGATGTGAAACTATGCCAGATATATGAAGGCACAAACCAGGTGCAGCGGCTTGTAATTTCTAAAGGTATAATGAAATAAATTTTTTAAGGTAGGAGCTTTCCGAAACTTATCTTTAAGTATTCCTTCGTAAGAAATTTCGAAAAGTTTTGTCTTCTCGTTCCCATGCTCCGGCGTGGGAATGAAGAACAGACGCTCCTGCATCAAAAAAGAACAAGTAAAAATATCCCTATCTGGTTTTAACGCAGAGCATTAGAGTATTATGTTCCCACGCGGGAGCGTGGGAACAAGCATAATTTTCCTTTGTGCCTTCGTATCTTGGTGGTTACCTACTTCTGAGACCACAAAGCAAGACAATTTCCTTCTGTATCCAGGAACCAAGCAAAATATCCAAGCTCATCGGTTATAAGATTTTTGGGAACAACGATCTTTCCTCCGCTTGGTTCAACTCTATCCAGAATCACCTGCAAGTCTTCCCCTCCATTAAGATAAACGATCGTTCCTTTGTCGCCGGGCACATGACCTTTTCCCTTCACAATTGCACCGCTGCTTCCCCCTTTTTCAGTCAGGAAAAAACCCATTAGGTCGCCACCCATTTTTTCATCTTTGATTTCTGCTTGAAGAATTTCGCTGTAGAATTTTTTGGCT
>JAUWNO010000534.1 GCA_030612605.1 Armatimonadota bacterium | reverse complement strand
GGAATATTAATGTATTCAGATTGTTCTTTGGTCATTACAGTTAAATTTACACCAAGTTTTTCCAGATGAAGTCTGGCAACTTCCTCATCCAATTCTTTAGAAAGTCTATAAACCTTTTTCTCATGTTCTTTTTTCCAGAGCTCCATTTGAGCTAATACCTGATTAGAAAAAGAACTGCTCATCACAAACGAGGGATGACCGGTTGCATTTCCAAGATTTACCAGACGCCCTTCTGATAAAAGAATAATAGAATGACCATCCGGGAATTTTATCTCATCAACTTGAGGTTTAATATTAATTTTCTTTACTCCCGCAGTTGCTAACATTTTATCAACCTGTATCTCATTATCAAAATGTCCGATATTGCAAACAATCGCTTTATCCTTCATCTTCTGCATATGTTCCACGCGAATTACTTCGAGATTGCCGGTAGCAGTTACATAAATATCACCTTCATCAAAAGTATCTTCAAGAACTTTTACTCTGAAACCTTCCATAGCTGCCTGAAGTGCACAAATCGGATCGATTTCGGTAATAATTATCTTTGCTCCAAAACCACGCATAGATTGAGCACAACCCTTACCAACATCACCATAACCACAAATCACAATTGTTTTTCCAGCTACCATTACATCAGTTCCTCTTTTGATGCCATCAGCAAGCGATTCACGGCAGCCATAAAGATTGTCGAACTTTGATTTGGTAACAGAATCATTCACATTGATCGCCGGAAAAAGCAGAGTGCCATCTTCCAACTGCTGATATAATCTATGAACTCCAGTAGTTGTTTCTTCTGAAATACCCTTCATTTCAGCTACGATTTTGTGCCATTTATGAGGATTTTTCTCCAGATCCTGAATAATAAGATTATGCATAATATTCAATTCTTTGTTTGATGTATCAGGTTTGGGAAGTTTTCCTGTTTTCTTATACTTTTCTTCCAGATAATACCCCTCATAAACAAAGAGAGTAGCATCTCCTCCATCATCTACAATAAGATGTGGACCTTTATTGTTTTTGTGTGCTAAAGCCTTTTTCGTACACCACCAGTATTCTTCCAGAGATTCACCTTTCCAGGCAAAAACAGGAGTGCCAGTCCTGGCAATCTCTGCTGCAGCATGATCCTGCGTGGAAAATATATTACAGCTTGCCCAGCGCACATCAGCTCCTAATTCCTTTAGAGTCTCAATCAAAACAGCTGTTTGAATAGTCATGTGAAGACTACCTGTAATGCGAGCTCCAGCCAGAGGTTTCTGCTCTCTGTATTTTTCACGTATTGCCATTAAACCCGGCATTTCAACTTCTGCTAATTCAATCTCTTTCCTGCCAAAGCCGGCAAGATTCATATCAGCAATTTTATAATCCATCTTCTCTCCTTTTATTTAGCCACAAAGGGCGCTAAGTTTCACTAAGGTTTTTTTGGTTCCTTTTAGTTTTAAGTGGGTGATATATTAAATATGCAAAAATCTGAATATGCCAACGGCGTATGAATATGCCAACGGCGTATAAATATCCAATATCGAACACGGAATATCCAATTCCCAATTACTTTTATCGCTATCGCTCATTTTTCTTTTAACCTTATCCATCCCATTAGATATTGATCTTCCGAAGTTTTCTTCCGGTTTTTCTTCTAATAAGATTCGGAAGATTACGAATGAATTATAACTTTCCGAATCTTAAATGTAAGTATCCATTTGTGAGAAGCT
>JAUWNO010000271.1 GCA_030612605.1 Armatimonadota bacterium | reverse complement strand
ATGATTCTAAACACATTTTGGATAAATTTACTTTTATCAGTAAAGGCGTGTTGAGTGAAATCCAGAAAAATAAACAACCGATATTTTTGCAAAATGCCAAAAATGAAATCGATTTTGATGAATATCTCGATTTTGGGGCTGAATTTCTTTCCGTCTATTGTGCTCCGATCATGGTTGAAAATGAGGTTCACGGCTTTTTGTATCTGGATAATTTCAATGCTCCCAAAAATAGGATGGAAATAAAACCGGAATTTATGAAATTACTCTTAACCCAGATTTCCGTGGCAATTAAAAATGCTAATCAATATGAGGTTCTAAGAAAGAAAAATTATGAGATAAATGCTTTAAACAGCTTGAAAAATGATTTTATAAATATTGTGTCACACGAATTTAAAACTCCTCTTGTTTCCCTGAAAGGTAATGTGAATCGATTGAAAAAATCTAAAATTGCCAAAACTGAAATGGAGACTATCCAAAAAATCGATAACAGCCTGGAAAGACTTAATATGATTGAAGAAGATATAATTAACTTTAATAAGTACAAAGTCGTTTCCAAGATTAGCAAAAGTCCGGTTGACCTGAAAGAATTCCTGGAATCGATCGCAGAAGAAGCTAAAAGCATTTCTAAAGAAAGACATATGTTTATCAAGCTGGAATTGGAAAAAGATTTACCTTCCGCACTTCTTAACTGGGAAGCATTTCGTTTGATGATTTTCAGTTTAGTTCTGAATTCCATTCGTTTCACCAAAGATTTTGGTACAATTGTAATTGGAGCAAGGCGTTCAGCTTTTGCCAAGGAAGAAATCGATGATAAAGAAAGCCTGATCTTTTATGTTCAGGATGATGGGATCGGAATTCCTGAACATGAGCTTGAGAATGTTTTCCTGAAATTCTATGAATTGACAAATATTTACAGTCACAGTTCCGGATATACGGAATTCAGGTCGAGCGGGTTGGGATTGGGACTTTCCACTGCCAAACTGATCGTTGAACTTCACGAGGGAAAAATCTGGATTAACAGCAAAGAAAATGAAGGCACAACAGTTTTTGTGGCTATTCCCATGTAACTCAAAGCTCCTGCTTTGAGAAAGCAATCCGCCTTCGCAAAGAAAAGCAGGAAGAATATTTCTACGGCGTGACAAGAAGGAGAAAGTAAATAAAAATAATCGATATCCTTGACAACAAAGACGCTAAATAATTTTTTAAAAAATATATAGAGTGCAGCTTAATGGTGCGAAAGTAAAAGGGAATCCCGTTAAATACGGGAGCGGTCTCCGCCACTGTAAGCAGAAGAGTATGCCCACGAAATACGCGAAAAAACACGAAAATAATATCTGTGTTATTCCGTGTGAATCCGTGAGCTATTCAAATTCGGGTCACTTATCGGCATCTGTCGGTTGGGAAGGCTCGGGTAATCAGATTAATCTGCAAGCCAGGAAACCTGCCATTGAGTTTTTTACGTAATCTTCGGGGAAAAGTTTTTACGTGAAAAACGAGAAGATCCTTTTATTTTGAAGGCATTAAGCTAATAAAAATAGAGGATTTTTTTTTGAAAAAGACAATCATTTTTTTTGTGATTTTTCATGCTTTCGTTACAAAGTTGAACTTTGTAATGCACATATTTGCAAAGTTAAACTTTGCTTTCAATTTTATTCACAAGAAAATCTTGGGAACGAGAGATATCAACAAACCTCAAAATAACAGTTTTAAATTTCTATTAAAACCCTTGCTTTTTTCATTCCTCGTTCTAATAATTATTTCTTGTAATGCTCCTCAAAAAAAATCTGAATCTCCTCGATATATAATTACCTCTCCTGAAGTAGCTGAAATTATTGCCTTAATTGGCGGTACTGAAAATATTGCAGGAGTTACAACAGAATGTAATTTTCCTCCTGAGTTAAAAGAAATTCCTAAAGTAGGCACTTTTGGGAAGGTCGATTTCGAAAAAATTATTGAGCTTGAGCCAACAATCGTTTTTATTTCTGGCTTAGAACAAAAACATCTTGCAGCAGAATTGAACAAGCTTAATATCAAGACGGAACTTATTTATCCAAAATCAATTGCAGAAATGATTTCTTCCATCAGAAAAATCGGTAAATTAATTAACAAAGAAAAAAGAGCAAACTTCATCGCAGACAGCGTGAAAACTGAATTAACAAATATTGCGGACTTGTCACGGCGAAGTGAAACGAAGCCGGATTCAACCAGTTTAACCAATTCAACCAGTTCAACTGATTCAACTAATTCAACCATTGCGAAGGTTAATGTGAAAGAACCTCTCCGTGAGAAACCATTCGCAAGGTCTTTTCCCAATTCCCCAAAAGTTTACATCGAAATTTATGGAAGTCCAATAATGAGTGTTTCTGATAATTCGTTTATTGGTGAAGTAATTCAAATTGCTGGAGGAGATAATATTTTTGCTCATTTACCCAGAGATTACAGCAGGATCAAACCGGAAGATGTGATTCTGGCAAATCCGGAAATAATCCTTTTAACTTATCCAGGAATTAGTGCTGAACAAATAAAAGAAAGAAAAGGTTGGAACGTGATCTCTGCTTGCAAAACCAACCGTATCCACACAGTCGAAGATATTGATCCTGACTTGATACTGAGAGCTTCTCCGCGCATTATTGAAGGCATCAAACTATTGCAAAAGGCTTTTTATGAATAGGAAATTCCTGATTTTATTAATTTTCATTTTCGTGATAATTTTAGTATATTTTTATCTTAATTTTGGAACTTCATCAAAACATATTATTCTCTCTGTCAGATTGCCGCGAATTTTATTAGCGTTTTTAACAGGTTTCATTTTATCTGGAGTTGGTTTCTCTTTTCAGATAATGTTGAATAATCCTTTAGCAGAACCCTATATTCTGGGAATTTCTTCGGGCGCCGCTTTGGGAAGCATCCTTGCTGGAGTGATGGGTTTATATTTATTCATGCCTGTTTTTGGTTTTGCAGGTGCAATTCTAACAATGATTTTAGTCTGGTTTCTTTCGCATCTGGGAGGATTTTTCAATAACACAAAACTGCTTCTTTCGGGAATTATTGTTGGTATGTTTTTTTCTGCTTTCATCTCTTTGGTGATGTATTTTAATCAGCAGGATATCGGCAATATCATTAATGTTCTGATGGGAAACCTGGGACACATTTTCAGTAATACAGAGTGGAAAATCTTTCTCAGTGTTTTTTCGATTTCTATTTTATTGATGGTTTATCTATTCTCTCTATCTAATCAGTTAACCATCCTCACAACCGGAGATCTGGTAGCTACCAGTCTGGGAATCGATATTAAAAAACTACGCAGAAAAATTTTCGTGATCAGTTCGCTTCTTACCGGAATAACTGTAGCTTATGCTGGCATTATTGGTTTTATTGGATTGGTTGTTCCTCATCTTATCCGCATGATTTTGAAAGGAAACAAAAGATTCAGTATGGTTTTCTCTGCTTTTGGTGGTGCTGTTCTTCTTATTTTCTGCGATTTTCTGGCAATGCATATTGCAGTAATCGAATTACCTGTTGGTGTGATTACAGCTTTTATCGGTTGCCCTTTCTTTGTATTTATTATGACGAAAAGTAAATAATGCTTGCTGTTTCGAGTTGTAAGGAGCTGGCGACGACGACTCGAGATTGCTTGAATACGCACTTTATCTCGACTCGTTTCCAAGCCCCAGCTTGGGAATGGGATGATAATATATTTGTTCTTTATAAACGCATATTGTGGGATGAGAATTTGTGAATTCGTGAACTCGTGAATTTGTGAACTCGTGAATTCGTGAATACGTGAATTCGTGAACTCGTGAATACGTGAATCAGTAAACTCGTGAACCTTTGAACCTTTGAACCC
>JAUWNO010000369.1 GCA_030612605.1 Armatimonadota bacterium | reverse complement strand
ACCCACAGTTATTGCAGCTCTTTTTCTCTCCATATTTATGGTCTATTTCAATAACGAGGTTTTGCCGGATACGAATCACAATCTTAAGAATTTGATGATAAAAGCAAATTACCGACGTCCGGTTACAGCTATTAAACCCGGGATTTTCAATACATTAGAAAAATATACGATCTATGCAAAAGAGCGTGTAGATGATGAACTTCTGGGAATTCTAATTTATAATCGTGAAACTTCAAAATTTCCTTTAACGATTTCTGCTGAACGTGGACAAATCGAACTTTCTGATGGAGGGAATAGTCTGAAGGCAACTCTTTTTAATGGACAGATGCACGAACGCGATGCCAAGAATCCCGATAAATATCAGATTAGAAGATTCAAGAAATTCGTTCTGAATCTTCCTGATTTGGGTTATCAAATGAAAGAAGGCGGTTCTGATTACCGGGGTGATCGTGAGCTAAGTTCCAAAGCAATGCAGGAGAAAATCGATGAGAGATTAACTGATGTTTCATCGATTCAGCAAGAACGCGATGAACTGATTTTGAAAATAGAAAAACTGGAAACTGAAGAACTTCCTCAAAAAGAGATGGACAGGAAATTAAAAAAGTATAAAAATTCTCTAAATATAAAAAAAGATAAAATTGCCAATCATGAGAAAAGAATCCATCAGTTTCAGGTTGAGATTCATAAGAAATATGCGATTGCTTTTGCCTGTCTTATTTTTGTTTTGATTGGTGCTCCCATTGGAATGATGACCAGAACCAGCGGTGTGGGAATGGCATTTTCAGTTAGCTCTTTTGTATTTCTGGTTTATTATGGAACGCTGACAGGTGGGGAAGAACTGGCTGATCGTGGTTTGGTTTCACCATTTCTTTCAATGTGGATTTCCAATATAATTTTCGGGATAATAGGGATTTATCTTGTTGTCTGGTCTGTGAGAGAGATTAAATTTATTGATTTGAAAGGGTTTGGAAAGAGGATAGTTAAAATCTTCAAAACGAAAAAAAGTAGCTCAAACAATCCTGTTTGAGAAAAATCATATTGCTCGTTCCCATGCTCCAGCGTGGGAATGGAAGATTAACGCTCCTGCGTTAAAAGAGGATTAATCAATGTCAAGAACAAAGTACAAGATATTTGAAAACGAGCAACCTTATTTCTTAACCTGCACTATAGTAAATTGGTTGCCGATTTTCGGAAGTCCTGAAGTCACTCATATTGTTTTAGATTCGCTCAGATTTCTGCAGGAGAATAAAAGATTAACAATTTTTGCGTATGTAATAATGGAACATCATCTTCATCTAATCGCTTCTTCAGAAAATTTATCAAGGGAAATCGGTGATTTTAAATCTTATTCAGCCCGAGAAATCATCAATTATTTTAAGGTGCAAAATAATCAATTTATTCTCAAGCAATTAAAATTTCATAAACTTCCTCATAAGAAAGACAGAACATATCAATTATGGCAGGAAGGAAATCATCCGCAACAAATACAGGGTGATGAAATGATGACTCAGAAAGCGGAATACATTCATAATAATCCGGTTAAACACGGTTATGTGGATGAAGATATTCATTGGAGATATTCGAGTGCGAGAAATTATGCTGGTTTGGAAGGGTTGTTAGATGTGGAGACAGAATGGTTTTGACGCAGAGCGTCGAAGAAAGCATTCCCACGCAGGAGCGTGGGAACGAGCGTGAAAATTTTTTTGTGTCTTTGTGTCTTTGTGGTAAAAAAAACTTAGCGGATCTTAGCGTCCTTAGCGGCTAATAAAAAAATGAAAATATTAGATAAATATATTTTAAGAGAGTACATCCGGACTTTCGTAATTATCATTATAGCTTTCTCGGTTTTATTCATTGTTGTTGATATATTTGATAGAATGCCCAGATTAGTTAGACGTGGAGCATCTATGGACGCAATGATGATGTATTTTTTGTTAAGACTTCCTTATCTTTTTTTATTAACCTCACCGGTTGTTGTACTTCTAAGCGGATTATTTTTGATGAACATCCTTTCAAAATATCATGAATCAATTGCTATTCGAGGTGCAGGAATAAGCATTGTCAGAATGGTTACACCTTTATTCTGGTTCGGGTTTTTCTTCAGCATTGTTATCATGCTGCTCGGAGAATTTGTGCTTCCAAAAGCTGAGGAGCACAGACAATACATTTATAAGGAAAAAATAAGAGGTCAGAAAGTTGAAGATAAGAAGATGCGTTCACACATTTATTATGTGGGGAAAGATAATAATCTTTATTATATCGGTTTTTTTGATGGATATCGAAATATTCTAAAAACAATCGATATTACAACTTATAATCCTAATAATGGCAGAATCCAGAGAAAAATTACAGCTTCGAATGCTGTTTGGGAAGATGGTGAATGGCACTTTGAAAACTGTTATATCCGCACATTTGAAAATGGAATTTTGCAGTCTAACCAACAATTTGATTCCACAACAATTGAAGAAGTGGATGTAACTCCTATCGACTTTATAAAAAGTGCAAAAAAACCAATGTCCATGAATTTCTTCGAATTACGGGATTACATTAATAGACTGAAAAAAGTTGGTGAAAAATATAACAGAGAATTGGTTGAGTTGAACTTGAAAATTTCCTTTCCTTTTGCTAATTTGATAATTCTGCTTTTCTGTGTTCCTCTGGTTTCCGCATCTTCTCGCAGCAGAGGACGGGGGATCATTTTTGCAATTGGGCTTTTGGTATGTTTTCTATATTTATCAGCATTGAGGATTTGCCAGAGTCTGGGTTATAACGGAGTTCTTTCACCTATGTTTGCTGCCTGGTTTCCGAATATAGTATTTGCTTCAATTGGAAT
>JAUWNO010000107.1 GCA_030612605.1 Armatimonadota bacterium | reverse complement strand
ATATCATTTCTGGTTCCGTCAGGATCATTGTACATCGGATCAGGATCACCGGCATCTATACAAGGAGAGCCTTCCTGCAGACCCCAGACAGCTTCAAGACCATTATAAGCTGAACCATTACCAGCACTCGGGTCAATGAACATTGGGTCTTCATCGATGTTGCCTTCTCCGGTAAATCCTCCTGTGATACAAGTGTAAGTTACCTCCGGATCTCCCAAAGGAGCATAGATCACTGTACCTGTATCGACGATGATACAATTTTTTATGGTTGGCATAGCAAGGAAGATGAAGAACAGGTATGGAACTGGATTCGTAGATTCATTATTGGCAATAGTATTGTTTACCAAAAGAGCATCAGAACCATTCTTAAAACTGAAGGCACCGGGTGTTCCGGAATTATTCACTATGATATTGTTGGAAATCTCGACACTGGAGTTAATGCAGGCAATTCCACCAGAGTTATTTGAGCTCGTATTATTCGCGATGATATTCTGTGAGATGAAAACGTTGTCTGAAGAAGAAACATCGATAGCAGCACCTGTTGAGGTACTACTGTTTTCAGTGAAGACATTGCCGATAATATCCACATAAGAATCATTTTCAATAGTAATCGCACTAACATTTGAGTTTGAAAAATGACAATTTTTAATTTGATTATCTGCTTGAGTATTTATAAATTTCAATCCTTGCCACTCATCATCAGAAGTAAAAACAATTGGTTCTTCAATGTTGGAAGAAGCATCTGCAATTAGCTGTCCGGAAATAGTGAATTGCTTATCTGCAACCACATTTATCTGAACTCCGGGGAGAATCATAAGATAATCAAATTCAGATATTTCTACATCATCAGTAATTACATATGGATTATAGACTGAACTCCAAATTCCGGAAAGATTTCCTGAGATATTTGAACCATCATTTACAGTAATATAATCCTCAACAGTAGTTTCCTCATATTCTCCATCCATTCCGATTCTTAAAGTTACATCATAAGTACCAATTGTATCATACAAATGATAAGGATTTTCTGAAGTACTATCAAATGTACCATCTCCATCAAAATCCCATTCCCAGGAATCAATTCCAGTTAAGGGCATAGACATGCTTGTAAATTGAACACCTAGAGAAGCTGGACCTTCAGTTACATTGCTTGTAAACATCGGTAATAAACCGGAAAATGTTGTAGAAGCTCCTTGTAGAATTTTTAAATTTCCAGAAAATGTTTGAACAAGGACTATTCCTGTAAGATCAGCAATGCTCCAGGATGGATCTAAGGGAACAGAAATGTCATAAGTTCCAGTTTGACCGATAGTTGTAAGATCAAAACTATCATAATCATAAGTTAAAGCAACACAAAACCACTCCTCATCGAAAAAATGGGTTAAGATAAAAATAATTTTATTATTGACGGTTGTTATTGAACCGGTGAGTTCAACATCTGCCTGAATTACAATGTTATTCCTGTTTGATATGTTCATGGTTACTTCCATATCAATCGGACTATCAGTATTAATTATCTGATTATATTGTGGTTGATAGTTCATGGAACCACTTGGTTGTCCACCGAGCACATTAATATAACCATTGAAATAAGCATCCGGTATTCCACCGACACCATACATTGAACCTCTTAAAGAATAACCTGGACTAGGATTAGGTCCACTTGATTGCCAAAGTATGGGAATTACATAATCATTTTGTGTATAAAGATTTTTCAGTCCGGACCGGGCTGAGGGGCAATACGGTCAGCCCGAATAGGTACTGAATACTTCTCCAACCACATTTATTTGAGTAGCAAATATTGAAGTGGTTAGAAAGAGAAGTACAGTTAAAAAATAAAGACTACATTTCTTCATAGCATCTCTCCTTTTTTTATTTTATTAATATTTATCCTGTCTGCCTTGTGGAATAACGAAGTTAATATTCCATTGGGTGAAATCTTTCATTATTTCATCAGGACCATTTTCCTTAAAGGGCTTTTTATTGCTCCATTCAATTTGAATAAATAGATTCCGCTGGAAACACTGTTATTGCTATCATCTTTCCCATTCCAAACAACATAACCAAAATTATTTGACACCGTCAAATTTGTAAAGGTTTTTATTAATTGACCCTTAAGATTATAAATGTCAATAGAAGCAATTTCTGCTTCTTTCTCATTTAGATTGTAAGAAATCGTTGTTGTTGGATTAAAAGGATTTGGATAATTTTGATAAAGCTCCACTTCAGAAACAGTAATTTGAGATTCGTTTTCGATTCCAACATTATCTTCTGTATTGAAGGTAAAATCAAAACTCAAAGGTTCAGGTAAATCTCCTTCGGCAAAAGTGAAATTAAAACCAAATCCACCTATGCTTGTTACAGAAACAATGAAGTGAATCTGTTCAGATTCACCGGGGCCAAGTTCGATAGGAGCTGGATAATTCAACATGAAACATGAAGTTGGAGTACACACACTCATCGACCAACCTGCGGGTATATTTTCATATGAATATAAAAAAGTGTATGTATAAGTTTCTGAACCTGTATTGGTAGCAGTAATCCAATCGGAAGTATATTCGTATGGACCGGTAGCTGCAAATGAATCACCGATAACATCCAAATCAAAGGGGATATCAACCACCAGTTCTGCAAAAAGCAAATTCATACAAAAAACAATAAATAAAACAAATAATAATTTTCTCATCTTTTTCTCCTTTTTTTTTTCTTATCATATCCACCTCATCCCGACCTTCTCCTATCGAGGAGAAGGAAAACTTCCTCTCCTCTTAGGAGAGGATTGAGGTGAGGTGAAAATCACTCTATTTTTTTAGAACTCTTTATAAATTATTTTTTTCATCATCTCCGACTCACGCTTTGCCGCGAGTCAGGTCTGATGAAATATTCAATTTTCAATTTTCAATTCAAAATGATGTAGTGATTTCAACTCTCACACCTTCAAATTCGGATTGATAGCGGCAAACACCATTACGACAGATTTTACCACCTTTCTCCTTACCTCCGAAAATTCTCAAGTTAGTATTATCAAAAATATTAACAGCGAGTTCTCCACCAATCCATAACTCCCCGTCATCTCCATCAGCAGATTCACCTATCTGGTTTTCTACTGTTAATGAAAACGAGTATTTATCATAGGAAACATCAGTTTGAATTCTTGGTTCATAATGCGATTTGGTCGCAGTTCCCTGTTCTTTTTCGATGTATTGATATTCTGTTTTAATTATGATGGGAAATTTTCCTAAAGCGAAATCGAAGTTCACTGCTGGAGTAAGTTCTTTTTTCCAGTTATTGATATTTTTATTCATTTGTTCAAGGTGATGATAATTAACTGTGAAAATCAGGTTTTCAAATTCATGCTGGAATTCGGAATAGAAATCGGCTTGGCGAACTTTAGAATCGCTGGACCAACCTTCTGCATAATTGATAACAAATTCATTATTATAATCTGGCAAAAAAATAACTTCACCCATCAATCCTTCTTCATCATAGCCAGGTTGCCAGCTATCATCGATAGGTTCACCGCTATAGTTTGCAGTGGGTAGATCTGAGATTTTAGAATCGAAATTTTCATAGTTTTTATATTCACCGATTAAAGTGATTTTATTGAGATAGGTTGTTATGTTCGAATAAAAAGCTGAACCTTCTAAATCATTGTCATCTTTGCTGGAAGCAAATTCTGTAGAAATTTCAAACATGTCGGTTTCAAAATCGATTCGTTCGGAAAAAATATTTCTTCGATTAAATTCATCATCTTTCGGATCTGTCAGTTCTTGATGCATTGTGTAATTTGCTCCGAATTTTAAAGATTCAAGGATATTAAAATCAAAATCAACCGCTCCCACATTATCATTTTCATCATCAAAAATATCACTTTTCATCAAACCATAAAAAGTCTGAATCTGCCACCTGTCGAAAATCGTCTGACCGTAAAGTCCGGTAAGGCGCGAATCCTCATCAAAATCTTCATCATAATAGGCGTGCAGAACCATACCTGAACCGATCACTGCATCATAAGTTCCTAGTTTTGCAAATATCTCATCAGTTTCAAACTGCAGAAAATATTCATCAAAATAAAATTCATTCTCTTCAGAATTTTTAAGGATATCATCAATATCATCTTCATTAATGATATTATCAATATCCAGAAATCTATCATGTTTGGGATAGAAAACATCGTATTTAAAGCCAGCCAGGAAATTTTTATACTGCATCTGAAACTGTAATTTATTGGAAAGATAATTTCGATACTCAATTCTGCGGTCGCGATAAATGTATTCAATTTCATTCACACCGGAAATGGAAATATCATTTTTGGCAAATAATGGAAAAATTGTAAAACAAAAAATAAAGATTATAATAATTCTTTTCATCAGATTCACCTATGAATCATTTTCCGGATTCTTAATATTTTCTTCATCAATTTCTTCTGTTTTGAGTTCATTTGAATTAATCCATTTTATGATTTCAGCTTCGATTTCTTTTTCATCTCCGCGTTGATAACCAGTATGATCATACAGAATCGTACTGTCTGGAGCGATGATAAATGTGCGTGGAATATTCGTGATATTATAAAGTTTCTGAACATTTTTTTTTGTATCAAAGAGATTCACAACATTAAATCTTTTGGATTTAATATAAGCTTTTGCCTTATCCTTGTTGCGTGGTTTATCACAACTGATCGTTAGGATTGTTATATGCTTTTTGTATTTATCCTGAATTTTACTCAGGGCAGGAAGTTCTTTTTTACAGGGCTCGCACCAGGTTGCCCAGAAATCGAGAATAACAAGTCCTTTTTCCAGGAAGTCAGATAATTTTACATGTTTCCCTTTCATATTTTCCAGTTTGAAATCAGGGGCTTTTTCCAATGCAGATAATTGGACTAAAATTAATATCAGGATTATGATTGAAATTAGATTTCGTAATGTCATCTATTTTTCTCCTTAATTTATTCTGACGCTGATTAACTCTGAATTTTTATGATTTAATATGATTAGCTTCATTATGTTTTCTAATAATCTACAATTTTTAAAAAATCATTTCATAATTAGAGTGTATCCGTAAACCCCGTAGGATAGAATCTAATTCATTAATATAACAGAATAACAGATTGTTATCCAACGGGGTAAAGTATGATTTTCCGATTTCTAACTCCCCTAACCCCTCTTTGTAAAAGAGGGGAAACATAAGTAAACTATGAAGATACGAGTTCTCATTCTCCCCTCTCTTCTTAAGAGAGGGGCTGGGGGTGAGTTTACGGATGGACTCTAATTTATCATATTTTATCTGTGTATATCTGCGTCTAATTTTTTTTCTCCTTATTGTGTGATCGCTTTTTCTGTTACATTATAAACTTTGCAGGTACTCGAATTATACGGATCTGCCAGGGTTTGCACCCAGATGACCAGTGTAATATCATCCGGCAGGTCCGAAAGACCCGGCAAAGCAAATTCAACAGGCTCATCGAAATTATATGCAGAAATGGAAAGCTCTCCTTTGGCAATAGCCACGTTCAAAGGATACTCGTGAGCAGCATTCAAATAATTTGTATTTTCATCTTCAATAAGAACGAATTTCAGATAAAGATCATCTAATGGAACTGAACTATCAACATTCAAAAGAACCAAACCATTCAGAGTATCAGCTTCTAAAGTTGCATTAAAATCATAGAACTGAACAAGAGGAGTTTCAGCTAAGATTGGCGTGATAAGTGCATTCAATTCATCCTGGGAAGTTGGAGAACCACCAATGATAGTCTGAGTTCCCTGAGTCATTGAAGTTGGCAAATATGGTGATAAATTATAATATGAAAGAAAATCATAATTACCAATATCCAGCGGGTCATTGAGATGATATTCTACATAACATAAACGATTTCCGTATTGTTCTTTCAAATTATGCAAAGCAGTTTCCACATAATGGCAATTTGGACAACTGAGAGATGTAGCAAGTTCCACCAGAACATTTTGACCAAAGACTGAAATATCTTTTGTGATGCTACTGCTGAGTTCTCCATCAGAAACGGTTAATTTAATTGTATAATTTCCCACCTCATTATAAGTATAAGTTGGATTTTGTTCGTAAGAATCAATTACTCCATCATTTTCGAAATCCCATTCCCAGCTTGTGATAGGATACGATCCGGGTTGTGATTCATCTGTGAATGATACTTCTAAAGGTGCATAACCTGATGCTGGTTCAAAACTGAAATCAGCTATTGGAGCTCCCACTTCCAGAACGGAAATTATAATCGAATCCAGACTTGTGAGTTCTCCGTCAGATACGGTCAATTTAGCATAATACTCTCCAACTTCATTATAGGTATAGATCGGATTTTGCTCAAGGGAATCGACAGTTCCGTCATTATCAAAATCCCATTCCCAACTTGTAATAGGATTTGTGCCAGCTATTGAACTATCTGTAAATGCAACCACCATAGGCACATATCCCAGAGTGGGAATAGCAGATATCCGGGCTTGGGGAGGAATAATTTCCGGTTCGAAGTTATGCTCGAATCTATCACAAGCAAAAAGTATTAATATCAAACAAAATAAGATTAGAAATTTCTTCATTTTTTTTCCTTCTAATTTTTTTGGTGCTCGTTACGAAAATCCTCTTTTTGCTCGTTACGAAAGTCCTCTTTCGTAATGTATTGTATTCCCAAACAGAGTTAAGGAACAAGCTGATTTCATTCATAAATTAGACTTAACTTTTTTCGGAGCTAAAGCAATATAAGTGGGCAAGCCAATAATCTCAAAGTGTTTTAAAATTTCTTTTGTAGGTGAAACTTTAAGGTTTTCAGCTTTGTATTTAACCAAAATGTAATTCTCAAATTCCTGTATCACTTTTTCATCTTTGAAAGTAGTTGCATCCATAACAAGACAATTTTTACACCAGGTTGCCCAGAAATCTATAAAGACCGGCTTTCCTGTTTTCTTTGCTTCCAATAATCCTTCTGTGATCGAATGCTTCCAGGGGAGTTCGGAAGTTTCATGAGAATATTCTCCAGCTTCTACGGGCTTGTTGCTTTTGAATATCTTTACACCAGTATAGATATAAAAGATAGCAATAATAAGAATTATGATTCCAAATATGATTTTCACCCATTTCATCCAAGTACCGGGTTTAGGAAGGAAGGAAAGTCCGGCTCCGGCAAAGGGCCAGGGAATTGCCATTCCAACACCAAGTAAAAAAGGAAGCAGTAAACCGGTTGGATTTCCGGCTGTGTACAAAGAAGTTGAATATAAAATGACTGAGATCAAAACC
>JAUWNO010000227.1 GCA_030612605.1 Armatimonadota bacterium | reverse complement strand
GTTTTTAAGAAAAACATCGATAATATTGTTGGATTCGTTTATGCAAAAGATATTCTTCTGAATCCGGAAAAGAAGACAATACATTCGCTCTTAAGACCTGCTTTTTTTGTAACGGAAAATATCAATATCCAAAAGCTTCTCAATCAATTTAAAACCAAGAAAATCCAAATTGCAATTGTTGTGGATGAATATGGAGGGACTTCCGGTTTACTTACCCTGGAAGATATCCTGGAAGAATTGGTGGGAGAAATTATGGATGAATACGACCAGGAATTACCACCGCTTTCCAAAATTTCCAATACTGAATTTCTCATCAGCGGTATGTTCTCAATCGCAGAATTAAATCATGAATTTGAATTGGATATCGATGAAGATATTTATGATAATTTAGCTGAATTTCTTTATGATAATTTCAATAAGGTTCCTAAATTGAATGATTGCTTTATATTTGAAAATAAAGTAAAATTTGTTGTTACAAATATCAAAGCACAAAGAATAAATTATGTTCGAATGACATTCTTGAATAAACCTGATGAATTGCAAAACTAAACTTTTTTTAATATTATTTGTCCTGATTTATTTTAGTCTCCAAGCAGAAAAAATACATCTTTCTATAAGATATCTCGGCTTGAAAGTGGTAAATATTGTGATGGAAGATTCGGAAAATAAAATTTCAATTTATGGACAATCCACTTCTTTAGCAAATATTGCAGCTAAATTGGATAATTATTATTTCGTGGAATATGATTCCGATTACCTTCCCATTAAATACACCAAAAAAATTGTACAGAAAAATTATTTTGAGGATAGAATAACGTATTATAATCGTGAGAATTCAACGGCTAAATTGACCAGTTTCCTGGATTCTTCCAAAAGCTGCGAATATAAAATAAAATCTTCAACCAGAGATTTCTTTTCGAGTTTGTTTTTTTTAAGAAATCAGGAACAATCCGGAGAAATGTGGATAGATGCCAATCAAATTATCTGGAAAATAAAATATGAATTCTTAGGAAAAGAAACCATAAAATGTGCTATTGGAAAAGTTGATGCTCGAATCGTTAAAATTACCTGTGAAAAATATTCGGATGAAAAACCAAAAAGAAGCGATATGCTTACCAATAACCTGGTAAACGAAAAAAATGCTTTGTATTTCTGGTTTACAGATGATGAACAAAGCATTCCGGTAAAAGCAAAATATTCTATGAAACCGTTTCCAGTGATTTGGAAAATCGAAAGATATGAAAAGTGATCGGACAAAAGCTTATAGATTTCTTTTTTATTTCTGGTTAGTGATTATTTTTATATTAACCTCATACCCAACACTCCCGCCTTTGCATGATAAACTGGTTAGTATCGATAAAGTTGGACACTTTGCGGTTTACTTCATATTAGCTTTTTTTTATATGAAAAAGGAACAGAGAAATAATATCTCAAAAACATTTAAAAAAATATTATTATTAGCTTTTTTTTTGCCAATAATAGATGAACTCCATCAAATACCAATTCCGGGACGAGATTTTTCCTTTCTTGATATTTTAGCAGATTTCTGTGGATTTCTGATAATAATAATTATCTTTAAAATCAAAGCGAAAAATCCAGTTATTCCTAAACTCGGATAAACTTGAGTTAAGTTAAGTTTAGCTGACTTGACTTAAGTTTTTTAATCCGCTGAAACATTACAACTTAACTCATCCGGCAGCTGCCGGATAAGTCAAGTCTCCATTTTTTCTCTTGTTTCAACCCACCGTGTAAACTAAACAGCCTTTTAGTTCTGGAGCGTCTCAATTGCATAATCAAAGTAAAACTTTTCAAATAATTTCATTCCCAAAGGCAATTTGGGAACGAGTAGTCAAGAGTGACTGAGCAACACCCTTAATCTTTAATCTTCTTAAGAGAAATTACAACTTTGTATCTGAAAGGTGGTTTTTCCCAAATCTGCTTTTTCAGATACTGTTTTGGATTGTTCATAATTTCTTTTTCAGTAACTTCTGCAAATGTATCACCTGTTACAATCCAGAATTTCTTCTCTTTTTTCTCAACAGTTTTTTTCGTTACCATTAGCTCTCCTACTATTTTATATTCAGGATGATTTTCAACATATTTTAATAAGATTTCAAGAGTAATTGTATTCAGATAGATTTCACATCTATCTTTGCAAGAAGCGGCACAAACAACCAAACTAGTAAATTGTTTGGTTTTAGGACAAATAATCAAATTTGAGTTCGCTCTGGTTCTTCTCACTTTTACCCTTGAATAATTTCTTTTATTTAAGGCGTTATTTTAAAAAATATAATAATTTTGTAAAACAACTTTTATTTTTATGGTTTTTCATAATTGATATTGACTGTGTTTTTTCTCTGAAATTTGTCTCAAACCCTCATAAAGGATAATCGCCACACTGTTAGCAAGATTCAACGAGCGGATATTTTCAGACATCGGAATATTAATTGTATTATCCCAATACTTTTTTAATATCTCTTCTGGAATGCCACGTGATTCGGGTCCAAAAACAAAAACATCTCCTTTTTTAAACTGCCTTTTGTAATAAACATTATCTGATTTTGTTGTGCAATAATAAATATTATTTTCTTTAAATGAATCAATCAAGTCTTCAATATTTTCATGAAAACGAATCGATAGTTTATCCCAATAATCCAGACCTGCACGTTTCAAATGTTTATCTGTGAGCAGAAATCTCATTGGTTGGATAATATGCAGTTCAGCATTTGCTCCCACACATAATCTGCCAATATTGCCGGTATTAGCCGGAATCTCAGGCTGATAAAGAGCTATCCTGAATGTAGTTTCTTGCCACTGACTTTCACTGACTTTCATTGACTTTTTTTATCCACGAATTACACGAATTTACACAAATTACTATTTAGTTTTTCTTTTTTTAGCCACTGACTTTCACTGACTTCACACTGACTTTAATTACTTTTTGTCTGTGTTAGTCTGTGGCTCAATTCTTTTTTTTTGATAGGATTAACAAGATGTACTGGATATTTACTATATTAAATTTTATCCTGTAATTCCTGTTCATCCTGTCTAATTTTTTTATCCACGAATTACACGAATTTACACAAATTACTATTTAGTTTTTCTTTTTTTTTTACGCTGATTTTCGCTGATCAATTATGATTAAATATGATTTATTATTTTTAATAATATTTACCAGTTGTTGTTGTTTTGACACATATAATTCACCCTAACCCTCTCTATAAAATATAGGGAACAAAAAATAATTATTTTTCTTCAATTTCTTCTTGCTTTTCTTATGTTCCTTCTCTTTGGAATAACTTTCAAATTCTCATCAAAAAGAGAAGGACAGCAGGATGAGTTTAAGAGGAATATTAGCTTATTATCCTGTTCATCCTGTCTAATTTTTTTCTTTGTTAATCTGCGTTTTTGCTTTCAATGTCAATCATCATCTTTTCCCATTTTTGAATCCAGTTTCTGGAATTTTTATTAATGAATTTCAAATTAAGATTTTTTGAAAAATCTTTTTCCGGTATGGCAATTGATTCAAACTCAACAGGCAAATTAATATTCTTATTTACAGGGAACATCAACCGTAAAGAAGGAATATATTTTTGAAAATTATTTGATAATAGGAATTCCATAAATTGTTGAGAAAGTTTCAGATTCCTGGTAGATTTTAAAATTCCAGCACCTTCAATAATTTTAAATCCTCCTTCCTGGGGAATAATAACTTTATATTTTTCAATGTGTTCAATAGGATAAATCGGAAAGGTTACATATCCCAAAAACATGGGAGCTTCTTTTGCTAAAAAAATATTCAAAGCATCTTCCCATATATTCGTAATCGTGAAAATATTTTCTTTGATACTTCTCCAGAAATGCCTGTAACCTCCTTCACCAAATGCTGCTACAGACCAAAACAACATTCCTCTTCCCATACTTGTATTGATCGCATTTTCAATAATTATCTTTTTTCTCCATTTTCCATCCTGCATCTGACCAAATGTCTCCGGAGGATCAGTAATAATGTCAGAATCATATACAAATGCTAAATAATTATAGCAAATCGGAATGAGACGATATGATTTATCAAAGTAATATTTTTTATCTACCAAAAGCAAGGTTTCAGGTTTGTATTTTATTAAAAGATTTGCATTCAGTACATCTGAAAGTAAAATATTATCTAATCCAACCACAATATCTGCTTTAGAAATATTTCTTTCATTGATAACAAAATCCAGCAATTTCTTTGCATCATTAAATTTTCTTAATTCGATTTTACATTCAAACTTTGTTTCAAAAACCGGAATTGTATGATCCCAGATTTTTTCTGAAATGAAATTATCCGCAGAATAAATTGTTAAAACTGGAATTTTGGAAAGATTATCTGTTTTCCTTTGAGGTTGACAACCCCAAAAAAGCAGAAGAATCAAAAAATAAAAAAAAACATCCTTCATCAAAAGCTGCCAAACAAAATCGCTGCCACGATAAAATCCATAATTAAAATCAAAATGGATGAATAGACAACTGTTAAAGTCGAGACTTTTCCCACACCTTCGGCACCACCTTGAGCTCTACTGCCTGCAAAACATCCAACAGAAGTGATTATCAATCCAAAAAA
>JAUWNO010000135.1 GCA_030612605.1 Armatimonadota bacterium | reverse complement strand
AACCATAGTGAACAGCATCAAAAAAAATCTTATTTGAAATATTTCTTACTCTTTCCTGGTTTATCTCTTCTATATTGGAATTTGCTTCTGTTAAATCTATCGTCAAAATATCAACATTTATATTTTCGGAAATAAATCGATCTATTTGGCCAGTTATTAGATTTGCTTTTTTTGTATTAACAGTTCCCAGTTTTGCCTGAATTAATCCTTCATTATTTTGCGAATTGATCAATTGTGGGAGAATTTCATTTCCTTCCAAAAAGAACCAGAGATTTGCCACTCCTTGGCGGGTTTCCGGAATGCAATAACTATCATTCATTACATCGTTCATTTCACAGATCAGGTCTGCAATAGATTGAGGACCGTGCACATCCGGCAGGCTTTTCAAGTATTTTTCCAATTTTATCATTTCTTTTAAGACAGCAGGTTCCTGCAGATCGCCTTTCACTAAAATCTGGATAGGAATGGAACCACCGAGTTTGGATTCCATCATATCTTCTGCCTGACGAATTTCACTATCCTTCTTAAAATAATCCACCATATTAACTTCTCTGTTAATTTTAAAGAGCGAGAAAATACCGATAGCAAAAACAAGGAAACCGATGATCATAATAGCAATTTTTCTTTTTAGAATTAATCTGCTTAATCCGGTCATAAAGCGATTCATTAAAGTCGGTTCAAGAGATTCCTTTTTTGCTTTGATTTTGGGAGCAGGCATAAATGATAGTAGAGCAGGTAAAAAAGTGATGGCAACAATATAGGCGAACATAACTCCGATTGCCGTGAAAATTCCAAACTCTTTGATAATCGTTAAATTGGAAACGAGAAATGCTAAAAATCCGATGGATGTGGTCAATCCTGCCAGAAAAATCGGAACACCGACTTCGCTGATAGTGTCTTTGATGGCTTCGATTTTATTATCACCTTTACGAATATCTTCCATATATTTATTTACGAGATGAATTCCGTAAGCACTACCGATAGCAATCAATAAGATAGGTATTCCATCAGAAGCAATTGTCAGTTTGATCCCAAACAAAGACATCAATCCCAAACCCCAGGTTGTGCTGATAATCACAGTTGTGAGTGGCAATATCACTCCGCGCTTGCTGCGAAAACTTATTGCTAAAGTTATGATCAGCAAAAGAAGAACTACAGGAAGTAATTTGACAACATCGGAATTAATAACATCGGTTAGATAAATCATCTGGAAGGGAATACCGGCAAAATATAGTTTTTCATTTCCTGTTGTAGATAGAACAAATTCTTTCATTTCCCGCCCAACAACAAGCCTGTCTGCGTCTTCATTTAATCGGGCAATGACTACTGTGATAGTTCCATCATCCGAAACGATATTTCCACGATACATTTCTTTGGATAAAGTGTAATTTTTGATATTTTCCAGTTCATCTTTTTCAGATTGTATATTTCCTTTATCGAACAATTTTCCGACTTCCAATCCGTCTTCCATCTTCTTAATATCGATAACATCCGTAAGACTGGTCACATAAGATATTTCAGACATTTCTTTGAATTTTTGTGTTATTGTGTTTATTCGTTTTAATGTATTTGGATTGAAAACATCATCAGTTTCCAAAGCGATCATTGCCAGAGAATTGCCTCCGAATTTATCTCCGACTTCATTGAATAAAACCACATTCGGATCATCCTGCGGTAAGTATTCCAGGATGTCACTGCTGACTTCCAGTTTTCTTAATTGGAATGCCATGAATATCGTTATAATGATAGTTCCAATAATTATCGGAACACGATATTTCAGTACCAGTTCTGCGAATTTTCTCATATTTTTTTTCTCCTACTATTTCCTTATTTTTATTTTAGGTTGTCTCACAATTATTGTGGTTAATCGCACAGATTAAAAGTAATTTACATCATAGAATTTAATATTCAGTGCTTTATAGAAGCAATAAACAAATACTATGATTAAAATTAAACCTATAATTTTAGCTAATCGATAGACTATGAGCAGTTCTTTTGCATTTTTCATATTTTTATTCTCCTACAATATCTTTTTTTATATTTTTTATAGTATATTCAAAATTATCAAAATCGTTTCTTATACCTGTAGAGCTATGATAATAAACAGGTTTACCATTAAATATTATTGGAAAATTTTCTCCTGTAAAATTTGATAAGTCAAACCTGTCATAAGCAAATCGAGCAGGCCATCCGGTAACTTTTGCACAATATGTTGAATAGACTACATAGTTTGTTACTTCATACCAGGCTATAATATCAGCAAGAACAACATATTCTTCTCCGTATTTTTCTTGTCCTTTTTCGATGGCATCGTCTATTGCAGCTTGAAAATCTAAGTTTGGAGTAAATTTCAAAAATGAACCACAGAAGTTCTCACCCTCTACTCGCTCAGGAGCATAAATTAATTCTTTGCCTTGATCATTATAGCTATCCGGTACTGAAACAAAGTTTTTTTCAGTGCAACCTGCAATTATGAACGCTATTAAAAGTGCAACGAAGACTGTAATTGAACATCCTTTCATAAAATTTCCTTAATTGAGATATTAAAATAATTTTTCATTATTATTTCCCTGATTCAGAAGTAAAATAATCTCATTTTTTATCATCAATGTATATTTTTTAATTGCTTCCCTATTGGAATTAGAAAAGTCTATTACAATTGGTTTTCCTATTTTTGCTATTATTTTATAAGGACGGGGGATTGTTTTACCTAAAGGTAAAGCCTTATTGGAATTAATTATCGCAACCGGCACTACCATTGTTTTTGTTTTAAATGCTATAAAACTGGTGCCATCTTTAAATTCCTGTAACTTCCCTTCTTTACTAATTTTTCCAGCTGGAGATATTAACAAATTTCTACCGTTGTTAATTTCCTTAATAATATATTTAATTGAATTATGGCATATTGTATCACCTTTTATGGGGATAGCATTAACAAGATATAGAAGTAATCTTGGAATTATTTTATTAAAAAAATCTGCTTTGTATGCTACTATTGATTTCTTATTTGCTATAGCAATGATTATAAATAAATCTAAAAAACTGAAATGATTTGCTGCAAAAATATATTGCTTTTTATTATCTATTTTTCCCATTTCTTGAATAGAAAATCTATGGTAAGATAATAAATATATTTTTATAATTTGTCTTACAATCCAATAAATCATTTTTCTTTCATCAATTTAAAATTATTGAATCCCAGGTATATCCAGCTCCCAATTAAAATCGTTATACATTACTGCAATTGATACAGGTCGGTAATATCAATATCTTCTAAATCATCTCCCTTACTGATATGGAGAGTTTGTGGAATTGTAACTCCTGAAAGTGTATCAGCCACGCCATAATAGCCAACTCTATCTGTTTCCAGATCAAAGACAATATTATTATTATCATCCTCTATTGCTGCTACATAGTAATCTCCCGCACTTACTGCAACCATTGTATAATTTCCATTAGAATTTGTTATCATTCCATTGGAAAGCGAAATACCCTGAGTTACTTCATCACCTGCTTCCAATAGTATGACATAGGCTCCTGAAACAGCTTCTCCATCATTGCTTACTTTCCCTGAAATAGTTGTAGTTAATGCTTTCACAACATCGTTACAACCGGATATTGTGATAACTAACAAAACTGCTAATATGAAAAATCTTTTTTTCATTTTAATTCTCCTTTTTCTGTTTATGATTGCTCTGCTCGTTCTTTTATTGCTTTCATATTAATCCTGAGAGGAGACAAATATAAGGAAAATTCCATCTCCGGTTTTTGAATAACCAAAAACTTAGCCACCCGACCAAAATTGTTTACATCAACAGCTTCCTTAGTCCGGAAAAGCACAACACGCTTTCCTTCATCAATCGGAATTAATTTATAACGACCTGTCTCTCTATTTATTTCGGTATCTATGATAATAAGTTCGGGTTTCTTTAAGATATATTTGGTAGTATATCTAACAGTAGAGCCAATACCCATAAATTTGAATTCTACAGCAGATTCAACTGTAATTTCATTGTTCTCTTTCTTTATAATGTTACAATCTTTATGTCCTGGTATAAAGCCAGGGTAGTTTTCAAAATCAGTTATTACCTGCCATACTTTATCCAACGGCGCATCTATTAGGATAGCATAATCAATGTATTTTAGTTTCCCATTTTTTTCCTCAAGAAGAATTAATTCACCTCTGTTCAGTAATAACTTTAAAGTCGATTCATCCAAACTTTGCTCTAAAAGACTGGCAAAAGCATTATTTGCAATCAACATAAATAAACTTACGGTTAGTATAATTGCTGATGTTTTTTTAATCATTATTCAATATCCTCTTTTTATAAATATAAACTTCTCACTTGCAAAAAAGCTAAATATCCCGGAAAAACATAATGCTAATACATTACAAATAACGATATGAAAATGAAAAAGTTCATTGATTAAAGTTAGCAATCCTATTTTCACAACAAGAGAAATTAATAATGCAAAATTATACGATAGAAAAAGTCTAAAAAAATCAGATTTATCATTATGAACTCTATGATTCCATATCCAGAAATAGCAGATAATATAAGTTACAGCAATTCCTATTTCATAGGAAATTGCCGGAGACAATACATATTTTGTGAAATAGGAACGAAAAAAAAGTGTTGTAAGTATCCATAACACAGATGTATCGACAATTGCTCCGGCAACTCCTCTTATTGCAAATTTTCCGAAATTTATTAGCATATTAATTCACCATTTGAACATTAGTTCTTTATTGAGCATCACGATATTTTTTTTATTTCTTACTACCGGGTTCGAGATATTGTTCTTCCCAGATCGGATCGAGAAGTTCAGCAAGTTCTTCATCATACCTAATCATTTTGTTGTAATAATCTTGATCATGCAAACAAATTGCTGCTGAAGGATAACCTGGTTTTGATTCTGTTTTTACGAACAAATCATGCGCTTCTTTGTGGTGATCTCTTATAAAGCAAGGTCTTATCTCATTTCCCCGAACATCCGGTTGACACATAAAATTATATGACAGTTGCCAATCACGAACTCCTTTGAATAAATCAGAAAACAAAGCATCAGTTAGTGTTTTTCCCTGTTTCTTGAGATCATGAACATTGTCTTTCCAGAAGGGAACGAAAACGCAGGTATAAATATTGCCATTCCAATCTATGTAGAGATAACCTCCGGTACGACCACCGGCAATGCAACCGGAAGAAAAAGTTCCACCATTCCAGAAATCAGCAAAAAATTTTCGTTCTTTCCGAACTATTTCTTGCTCCCGAGACCACATTTTTGTTCGCAGTTCAGGAGAAACCTGATGTTCAACTTCCACACCTCTTCCAATCGGCATATATTGGAAAAGCCATTCATAAACGGCTCCCTGTTCATCGAAGTAAAATTTGATCATTTCTTTGGAGATGAGAAGTTCTGCATTCTCAGGTGTAGCAGTAACAGAAATGCCAAACGGAACACCTGCATTTCGCAGATTTTTAAAGGCAGTAAGAATTTTTTTGTATGTTCCCTTTCCTCTTCGTTCGTCTGTTTCTTTTTCAAATCCTTCAACAGAAATAGCTGTTGTTATATTTCCAACTTCTGCCAGTCTTTTTGCTTTTTCTTTATCTATAAGAGTGCCATTTGTGTAAACAAGAAAATATTGTTCGGGATGAAGTCTTGCCACTTCTATGATATCCACGTTTCCATCTTTCCAGAGGAATGGTTCTCCACCGGAAATAACCGTGAACCAGCTTCCCCATTTCTCATATTTTTCTTTGAGGATTCGTTCTACATCTTCAAAAGAAAGAGAAGGAAGTCCTTTGGAAACACTCGCTGCATAGCAGTCTTTACAACGAAGATTACAATTTCCTCCGGGTGAAATTGTCAGAAAGGATGGTGGCATTGTACCGTATTCCTTTTCAAATTTTTTCATTTTTTTTATTCTGTTGCTCTTTGTCAGAAACGCTTTGAGAAATAAATTGATCATACAATCTCGTACTGCAGGAGAGCCGTTATCATACGATTTAAATGCAGCACGCACAATATTTGATGCTATATAAAACTTGTCTTCTCGTTGGCGTCTCGGACCAACTTTTACAGGGTCACCTTTATCAACATAAAATTTATATGCTGTTTTCTCGAGAGGTGGTAAAATGACCTTCCATGCTTTTGTGATCGAACTTAGATTTGCAATTTGCTTTGCAATAAATTCGCTAAAACTAATTGATTTCATAATTAACTCCTTTTTTAAACTAATTTTCTTTGGAAATCATAAATTTTTAATAAAACATCTTCTGCTATTATGCTCACGATGTTCAAAAAGTTTCCTTTGTCCTTGAACTTTTGTGTTGCT
>JAUWNO010000473.1 GCA_030612605.1 Armatimonadota bacterium | reverse complement strand
AAAACAATCCGTGAAATATTCTTCAAAACGTGAGATCATCAAATCATTGGATGCTCCTGCCGGATGGTAATAAGCCATTTCATTGGGAAGCGTGTAAGCTGTGAATGAACTGTCTCTTTCCGGAGCAGGAAAGATATCGTATTCCAGCTCGAATGCTTCTAAACTGGCAGCGAGATAATAATATCTGAGCGCTTCTAAATGTGCTGTGAAATATTCATGGTCATGAGGAGGTCTACCGAGAGAAATATCATATCCTGCAGGGTCTTGAATGAATTTCCCATTTCCTGTAGTCTGAGTATTGTCCGGATCTTCCTGTGGAAAATCTATTAATAAAACCAGCAGTTTATTAAAATTTTCTGTTCTTTTTGGGAAAGCAGTTCGCTTTTTATTGGCAGAAAGAGAATTCTCAAGAGGATGGATTTTCCTTTCATTTTTCTTTTCAGGATGGATCTTCAGCAAGTGTATCTTTTCGCCGAAACAGATTTGAGGAATTATCAATCCTGAGATTACTAAAGCCGTTAAAATAAGCTTTTTCATTTATCAGCAGCTTAATATTCGAGTTTAGCAGAAAAAGTTTTATTATACTCAGTCATACCGCCACCTGGCTGAAAAGCAAAATCAATAGAGGCTTTATACTTTTTCTTGAATGTATGGTGGATACCACCTCCAAATGAAGCGCCAATAATATCACCGGAATAATCTCTGATGTATCCTGCTCTTAAGGATAGTAAATCCAGGTAAACATATTCAGCACCGAAATTAATAATCGGATAATCACCGCCCCAGGCTGTGAAGATGCGTTCATAAAAAGCTTCACCTGTATCTGTGGCTAAAATTTTACTCATATCTGCATTTACAGTAAGTTTATTAAATTTGGATTCCAGGGCTCTGTAAGAAATACCCATTCTCCAGTTCAAGGGAAGTTGATCGGATTGGGATTCATCGATATAAGTAATATTCGGTCCGATATTATGAAGATTCCAACCCAAATCGAGTCCGCGAATAAGCAGGTCTTTGCGTTTGAATCCGATATCAAATGCATAAGACATTCCCTGACCTTTGGTACCGGATTCAGATGATCCCTGACCGGAAGGTGCCAGATCGCTGTAGATAAATTTAAAAGTAAGACCAACTCCGGTTTTCTCACCTAATTGGTAACCATAGCTTACTGCCGGTGCAAATTCCCAACTTGAAAAAACAAACTGGAAATTGCCGTCTTCATCAACATAATCTTGTTTACCATAAGTTATAAAAGTCACATTAAAACCTATATTTCCAGTATCTTCAAAATACTGATTCCAGGCAATATACTCGATGTACATATCGTTTATACCAGGAATATCACCAAACCAGTTTGAATGCATCCAGGCAAACTGAGTTTTTCGATTGAAAGCCATAGCTCCGGGATTCCAATATCCGGCGTAAGCATCATCAACCTGGGCAACATAAGCAGCGCCCATAGCACCTGCACGAGAACTGGGTTCTATCGTAAGAAAGATTACAGCAGCTTGAGAAACTGCAAAAACTGATGCAGGAACTAATATGGCAATTGCAAGTGCCAGCAAAATATATTTTCTTTTCATTGTTTTTTCCTCCAGAATAATTTAAAAAAAAGAGAGTCCTCTATAAGTAAATCTAACAATTTAAATAATTTCCTCCAAATCTATTCAGTGGTGCCGAAGGCCGGACTCGAACCGGCACGGACAAAAGCCCGGAGGATTTTGAGTCCACTGCGTCTACCAATTTCACCACTTCGGCACTGGGCGAGTATGAAAAAAATTGCAGATTTTGGTGTCAAGAATTTTTTGGACTAAAAAACCTTCAATCCGGCAACTGCCGGATTGAAGGTTTAAGTTATCAAATTTTCAGGGTATTAATACATTCCACCCATTCCACCACCGGGCATTCCTCCTGGAGGCATTCCGGGCATTGGTTGTTCTGGTTCTTTGATGTCGGTTACAACGCATTCGGTTGTGAGGAACAGACCGGAAATACTGGTTGCATTTTGAATTGCGCTTCGAATCACCTTTGCCGGGTCTATAACGCCAGATTTGAACAAGTTTCCAAACTTGCGAGAAGAAGCATTGAATC
>JAUWNO010000165.1 GCA_030612605.1 Armatimonadota bacterium | reverse complement strand
GATTCACGTTCTTCACCAAATTCAAAGAAAAGATTTCTTAATTCTTCATAAGAAAAATTATTTATAATATCATAAGCTGAGAGCTTTTGAGATTTATCCATTCTCATATCAAGTTTGCCATCCAGGGAAAAGCTGAATCCTCGTTCTGGCTTTGAAATCTGGTGGGATGAAACACCCAGATCGAATAGGATTCCATCAATTTTTTTTATTCTTTCCAGAGCTAATCGAGTTCTCAGATTCACGAAATTATCTTTGAATATTATTAATCTATTTGAGTAATCTTTTAAATATTTTCTCGCTTCTTCGATGGCGTCTTCATCCTGATCAAAAGCAAAAACTTTGATGGTTTTGTTTGAATCTAAAATTGCTTTTAAATGACCACCACCGCCCAGAGTTGCATCTACATAAATTCCGCCATCATGAATTTTCAGGACTGATACGGATTCATTCAGCATAACTGGAACGTGGTAATTTCTCATTTTTGATAATCCAAAGAATTAAAAGTTTTTTTGTGTTCATCGAGTTTTTGTTTGCGAAATTCAATATACTTTTCAGGATTCCAAACTGAAATGAAATTCCCTTCACCTTTAATGATAACTTTTTCATTTATCCTGGCAATTTCCAGCAATTCATTTCCGATTTTTATCCTACCGGAAGATTCAACCTTTTGTTCCGACATGGCAAAAGTTCGCAAAGCTACCATTAACTGAATATCTTTGTCTGAACCGGATTTCAGTCCTTCGATTTTTTCTTTCCAGTTGTCCAATGGAAAAATCGCAATATTCTCTTCCGGACCAATTGTAATTATTACTGTTTGTTTTGCCATGGGATTGAATTTTTTCTTGAAAGCTGCTGGAATTATAATCCATTTTTGTTTATTGACAGAATTTGTATATGTTCCTAAAAACTCACCTGACATTTCGTCTCCCGGATTCGATTTGAGAAAATTTGAGAAATTATGAGAATAATCGGGTCTAATTTGAGAAATGCCAGAGATAAGTCAAGTGTTTTATTATTTTCAATGATAGATTCTTATTGACATGAAAAAAAGCCATTAATTTTTTACACAAAATATAACAGATTAATGGAGGGGAAAATGGTTTTAGAAAATCTCTTATACACAGAAAATCATGAATGGGTAAAGATAGAAGGTGAGACGGCATATTTTGGCATTACAGATTATGCTCAACATGAACTGGGTGACATCGTATATTTTGAATTTCCGGAAATTGGAGACGAAGTAACTGCTGGAGAAACTTTTGGTTCCGTTGAAGCTGTAAAAGCTGTTGAAGATATGTTTGCTCCAGTTAGTGGAGAAGTGATCGAAATTAATGAAGCTCTGGAAGATAATCCTGAACTTGCTAACCAATCTCCTTTTGAAGATGGTTGGATTATAAAAATTAAACTTTCTGATAAGAGTGAATTGGAAAAACTTTTAGATGCAAAATCTTATGAAAAATTAATCGGAGAATAAAGGGTTTGTTCCAAAGCAATAATTTTTTAATAATTTTGATTTCACCTTCTGCCGGAGGAAAATCTGTTATTGCTAAACAGGTATTGAAAAAGTGTGAAAATATTGAATATTCGATATCAATTACAACCAGAAAACCACGCGGAAATGAAATAAACGGTAAAGCTTATTTCTTTGTCTCAGAAGAAGAATTTCAGAAAAGAATCTCTGATGGAGATTTTCTGGAATATGCTTTAGTTCATGGAAAATTATATGGAACTTCAAAAAGTTTTATTGAGAAAATCCTCTCTTCCCAAAAACATGCCATCTTAGATATTGATGTTCAGGGAGTAAAACAAATTATAGCAAGTGGTGTTGACGCAATTACGATATTTATTTTACCACCTTCAGCCGCGATCCTAAAGGAACGTCTCCTAAAAAGAGGAACTGATTCTAAAGAGAAGATTGAAGAAAGGCTGCAAGACGGGATCAAAGAAATCGATGAAGTAAATAATTTCGATTATTTGGTAATAAATGATGATTTAAATGATGCAGTCGATGAAGTGATTAATATCATAAAAATCGAAGAAAAACGAATTTGCAGATATAAAAATATAAAACAGACTTTTTATGGAGGAGAGCTTGTTAAATAATAAAATCGAAAAATTTCTTGAAAACAAAAATATGACATATTTGTTCATGATTTTGTCAAATTTGGAAGTGGAAAGATTGAGTAATTTACCTTTTACTATTAAAAAGGGTCTTGGAAAAAAAATTACAGAAGTTGCTCTGAATCATGTAATTCAAAATAAGATTCCGGATTACATTATGATGGAAGAAGATACTGATGAAGAGGTATCAGGCTAATTTTCATCTCGTTTCCTTCCGGCAACTGCCGTAAGCCATCTCGTTCCCGTCCGGCAGCTGCCGGATGGGAACGTAATTGAATCAAATTTTATAGGTTACGAAACTGTTTTTTTTAAGTTTGGTAGCCAGGGTTTTTAAAAATTCTATTATTAAGAACGGAAGCTGAAATTAATGAAATCCATTCAACAATATCTTGAATACTTACAATTATCCGGGATTGAAGATATTTATTTGAAACCACAACCAGACAAGGTTTACTCCTCTCAAAAACTGGATGAATTAGAAAAAAATTACCAGGATTGCAAGAAGTGTCCACTTGAAGAAGGACGAAAAAATTTCTGTTATGGAAATGGAAATCCTAAAGCAAAACTTATGTTGATAGGAGAAGGACCCGGAGCAGATGAAGATGCAACCGGACGTGTTTTTGTGGGAAGAGCCGGTCAACTCCTCACAAAGATGTTAAAGGCTATTCATCTTGAAAGAGATGAAGTTTATATTTCCAACATTGTCAAGTGCAGACCTCCGAACAATAGAAATCCACTTCCGAATGAAATCAACGCATGTTTACCTTATCTCGAGGAGCAGATATCAATCATCCAACCACGATTGTTACTTCTATTAGGAAAAGTAGCAGCATCAACTTTATTAAACCGGAATTTGAGTTTGACAAAATTTCGAGAAAATACATATTCATTCATGGGTATCAAAACTTATGTAACTTATCATCCCTCTGCTTTGTTAAGAAATGAAGGATGGAAAAGACCTGCCTGGATTGATTTGCAGAAATTGCAAAAAGATTATCAAAAACTGGATTAATAATGGTTAAATATTACATTCGATACAACCTACTCCTTCCGAAACTTCTGCTTCGGAAATTGATAGGAAGTGTTTGCTCCGACATTGAAAGTTCCTACTTCACTACTGAGAGAAGCAGAAGCTTCTGAAGTTATCATCTTCCGAACTGGAAAATTCGGAAGTAGAAAATTAATATGTCGGGAATTTAATGTACTCATTAGTATTTATTTTTTAACTTCAATCTAATTTTTTATAGGATGTAAAATGGCAAAGAAAATTGTAAGACAATTACCAAACGATATTAATGCCGAAGCAGCAGTACTTTCAGCGATGATGATTGATAATTATGCTGTAGCCAGAGCTATTGAAATGCTCGATGATGAACATTTTTATAGAACCGCTCACAAAAATATTTTTAAAAACATCAAAGAGTTGTTCGAGGAAAATATCGAGATTGATATTATCACTTTGATCGACAGACTAAAACAAAATAATCAGCTTGAAAAAGTAGGTGGTGAAACATTTATCAACGAATTATCAGATATGGTTTTAAGTGGTGCGAATATTGAGTTTCATGCAAAAATCGTTCTTGAGCAGGCACTTCTAAGACAGCTCATTACAGCTTCAAATGGTATTATCGAAGAGTGTTATAAAGCAGATCAACCTGTCGAAGATATTGTTGATGGAGCTGAACAAGCGATTTTCAGAATTGCTGAAAGACCCGGTAAAAAAACTTTTGTCAGTATTAACGATATTATTCCGGGAACATTGAAAAATATAGAAGAAATAGCAGCTACAAAAAGAAGTGTGTTAGGTGTTCCCACTGGATTTGAAGACCTGGATAGAAAAATCGGAGGTTTTAGACCAGGGCAGCTTATTGTTATTGCTGCCAGACCGGGAATGGGAAAAACCTCACTTGCTTTGAACATTGCTTTTAATGTGGCAATGTACCACGACCGAAAAGTTGGCATTTTCACAATGGAAATGGAAAATGAGGAATGTCTGATGAGGATGATGAGTTCAGCTTCCGAAGTGAGTATGGATAATATGCTCAAAGGTTACGGTATGAACGAAAAGAAAATCATGCGAATCGCTCAAGTGGCTGAAGCGCTTTCCGAGAAATTAATTTACATAGATGATAGTGGTATGAATACGATTTTGGATATCAGGGCTAAAACCCGCAGACTGAAAGCTGAATTAAAGGGACTTGATCTTATCATCATCGATTATATGCAGTTGATGACAACTAAAAGGAGATCGGATAGCCGTCAGCAGGAAATCGCTGAAATTTCCAGGAATCTTAAAGTGCTGGCAAAAGAATTGAGTATTCCAATTGTTGCTTTATCCCAGCTAAATCGCGGATTGGAAAGTAGAGAAGATAAAAGACCAAAATTGGCAGATTTACGGGAATCCGGTGCAATTGAACAGGATGCTGACCTTGTTCTATTCATTTATCGGGATGAAATGTATGATGAGGAAACTGAAGATAAAGGAATTGCTGAAATCATAGTTGGAAAAAACCGTCATGGAGCAACCGGTAAAATCAGTCTTGTTTTTATCGAAGAATTAACTGCTTTCCGTTCTTTAAGTCATGTTTAAAAAGAAGATAGTTTCAATTTTATCTCTGCTTGGTGAGTTTTTAATTTTTAACTCTTTTGTTTTTACAAGCCTCACGAAATTTAAAAAGCGAATGCCTGAAATAGTAAAACAAATGAAAAGGATCGGTTTTGATTCGCTTCCTTTGATTACTATCACCTCAGCATTTACAGGCTTGGTTACTGCAGTTCAGGCTTCATATCAAACAAGCGGATATATTCCCAAAAGTTTTATCGGTGTTTTGGTGGGAAAATCTACAATGATAGAATTGGCTCCGGTTCTTACGGGACTGGTTTTAGCTGGGAAAGTGGGAGCTTCCATTGCTGCTGAGATCGGCACGATGAAAGTGAGCGAGCAATTGGATGCCTTGGAAGTATTAGCGATTAATCCTGCAGATTATATCTATATGCCGCGGGTAGTTTCCGGTTGTTTGATGGTTCCGCTTTTAACTATTTATGCCAATTTTGTGGGGATTTTTTCAGCATATTTTCTTTCAGTCTCAAAATATAATGTTAATGCCTTTAGTTTTTTCACAAATATGAGGAACTATTTCTTACCTTCCGATTTGTGGGGAGGACTTGTAAAAGCTTTCTTTTTTGGATTGATAATCACTTCTGTTGGATGTTTTGCAGGCAGTAGAGCTCAAGGTGGTGCCGAAGGTGTGGGCAAAGTATCGACTTTAACAGTTGTCTATTCATCCATTTTGATTTTGATTATGGATTTCATCGTGGCATCGATTTTATTTGGCAGCATTTGATGAAGAAGTTTTTTTTTTCGTTTTTGATTCTTCTGCTTTTTTTTGGTTGTCAACCTCAAAGAAAAACTGATAATCTTTCC
>JAUWNO010000386.1 GCA_030612605.1 Armatimonadota bacterium | reverse complement strand
CCGGAAAGATTTCCTGTTACAGGTTTTGAGGAATATCAAAAGAACAATCCACTCAAACCAACTCATTTTTCTGAAATTAATAGATATACCTCTAAAAATAGGACGAATGAAAACTGTCTTATCATCATTGAAGCTTCGCTTTATCCTTTAATTTCTAATGCGATTGTAACATATCAAAACGACCTCTTGAATGAAGAATTAAACTCATTTCTGGTAGAATTCAGCGGAACTTCTGCAGAAGATATGAGAGATATTATTATTGATTATTATAATACTGAAGAAATCGTGAGTGCAACTCTCATCGGAAATTTACCTTCTGCCTGGTTTGAAATGTTCGAAGACTGGAACAACAATGGAATTCAGGACCCGGAAGAAGATTGGGTTGATTTTCCCATAGAACTCTTTTTTTCCGACCTGGATGGAATTTGGATGGATATGGATAGTAACGGTATTTATGACTATCATGAAGGTTCAGTCCATCCTGATATTTCTCTTGGTAGAATCAAAGCGGATAATTTAGATTTCTCATATTATACTGAACCTGAGATGATAAATAATTATTTCACCCGCAACCATCTTTTCCGAACTGAATCTTTTGGGAATCCCAATAATGCTCTTGCTTATATCGATGATGACTGGGCTGGCATGAGCGGAACTTTCCTAAATGCCTTAGAAAATCTGTATTCAGATGTAGAATTAATTGATGATATAAACACGACCACAGCGGAAGATTATCGTACAAACCGGTTACCGGAAACTTTTGGCTTTATCCAGGTTCACGCTCATTCCAGTGCATTACATCACTCTTTTTTTCAGAATAATGGCTCGCAAACTGAGAATTTCTATAATCATGAATTGCAGGATATAAACCCAAATTCATATTTCTATAATCTCTTTGCCTGTTCCAATGCCCATTTCGAGACTGCTGATAATATGGGAAGTTTATACCTGCTGGCAAATGATCATTGCCTGAGTGTGATCGGTTCCACAAAAGCTGGCAGCATGTTAGGATTCGAAGATTTTTATGAACCTCTTTTTTTCATGATCAGCATTGGAGAAGCCTTTCAGCAATGGTGGCAGCAAAACGTTGATACCGGTGAAGATACAATGTGGGAAAGAAGTTGGTTCTATGGAATGGTTATTTTGGGTGATCCTAATTTGCAGGTTTCCTATGATACGAGTAATTTTATTTATGTAGATGTATCCAACCTGGGATTTGAAGACGGTTCACAGGAATTTCCTTTTAATACTATCCAGGAAGGAATAGATGCTGCTGAGTTTAGTAATATTATTTTGGTGGAAGATGGCATTTATTATGAAAATATTGATTTTATTGGCAAAGCAATAATCGTTAAGAGCATTAACGGCTATGAAAATTGTATAATCGATGGATTCCAAAACGGAACTGTAGTTACATTTGAGAACGGAGAAAACTCCAATTCCATGTTATCCGGGTTTACTATAACTAATGGTTATGGACAAGGTTGGCCAAATCATACAGGAGGTGGAATTTATTGCGGATATCATTCAGACCCGACTCTTCAAGATTTATTGATAATAAATAATTACGCTCCAACTCGTGGTGGAGGTATTTACTTATTTTATTCTGACCCAACAATAGATAACATAAAAATTACTGACAACAATTATCCTACTTTTGGTGGAGGACTTTACTGTTTCTACTCTGATCCCATATTGAAAAATACTGTTATATCCGGTAATCAATCATATCTTGGAGGAGGAATTTTCTGTGAGCATTCAAATCCTGTTCTTATTAATGTTATAGTCAAAAATAATTCTTTTGGGATTTATTGTAAAAATTACTCAAACCTTAGTTTGTCAAATGTAAGTATTCTAAATAATTCATCTGGGGGAATTTATTGCATTCAGAATTCAAACCTGATTTTTGATGATTCAAATCGTTCCAGTATCTATTTGAATCAATCATCTGCAAATGGAAGAGATTTATATTCCGACCAAATGATCGAAGTTTATATCGATACATTTACAGTTATGTATCCTACCGATTTTTATGCATATCCAATTAATAATTTTAGTTTTGATATAACTAATTCTATTATCATACAAACAAATTCAGATTTATATGTATCTCCGGATGGAGCTAATACAAATACAGGACTATCCTATGACGAGCCTTTAAAAACAATTTCCTATGCAAAAAGTATAATTCAAGCTGATAGTCTTGATCCTCATACTATTTATCTTGCTCCCGGTATCTACAGCCAATCTTCAAATGATGAATCTTTTCCTGTTTTTTGTATTAGTTATGTATCTTTTTGTGGAAGCGGGATAGAAGAAACTATTCTGGATGCAAACCATCAAGCTAATGTTATTTATATTAATAATGTTCATGATGTATCGATTGAAAATATTACAGTCAAAAATGGCTCGACCGGATATGGAGCAGGAATTTATTGTTACGATTCAAATCCTTCTTTTGCAAATTTATTAGTTTATAATAATATATCGAGCTATTATGGTGGTGGATTTTATTTTAGTAACTCGAACCCGAATCTTCAAAATGTTCTGATCTATGACAACTTAGCTAACTGGGATGGAGGCGGCATATATTGCAGTTATAATTCAAATCCAAGTTTAATAAATATAACAATTACAGATAATTCAGCATCAGATGATGGTGGCGGGATTTATTGCTATTATAGTTCCAACCC
>JAUWNO010000579.1 GCA_030612605.1 Armatimonadota bacterium | reverse complement strand
GATATAAACTCCATTATAGCAGGACCTTATCATCCTGCTTTCGGTGAACTTGTAAGCTCAAATATTTTGCTAAATAAAATCATAGAAGAATATAATAAATCATCAACTCTAATAATTTCTGCTAAAGATGTTTCGCTTTTCAAGGGTTTCGATTCCCGGATGTTATCAAAATTAAAAGAAAATTTAAAATTGGACAAAATACCAATTATTATAAATTCGAATTTATCACAAAATAAGTTTTCTTGGAGCAGAATTTCTCCCGAAAAATTCTGGTAAATGATGATATTATTATTTATATTTATTGCTGTAATTTTGATTGTCTGGTTTTATAAAAAAACTATTCCCGAAATTGGAAAGGGGAAGAAATATCTTCTGGTTTTTCTCAGAAGTATTTCAATTATTGCGGTTTTAATACTTCTTTTAAACCCGATACTTTACTTTTCACAAAGAATTTCAAAGAAAGCAGAAATAATTTTCCTCTCAGATATTTCGGAAAGTATGAATCAAAAAAAAGGCGAAACTAATAAAATTGCGGCTTTAAAAGAATTTAAAGAAAAAATAAGAGAGAAACTTGTATCACAAAATTTTAATGTTTCTGAAATTGAATTTGCCAATGGAATGAATGGCACAAAAACATCCACAAATCTTTCCAAGACGTTTGAAGACATTTCCAAAAAATATGGTTTATCAGAAGTAAAAAATATTTTCCTCTTTTCAGATGGTTGGTTCAGAGATGAAAATTTGAATATTTTAAATGATATTAATATTCCCATTTTCACATTTAATCCTGATTTTGAAATCACAGATTTTGACCTTGAAATTTCCAACCTGAGCTACAATAAAAACGCATATAAAAATGAAATAACTCCAATTATTGCAAATGTTTCCGCCTTGAATTTCAATCATAAAGCAAAAGTGAATCTGATAGTAAATGGAAAAATATCTCAAACAAAAAATGTTGATTTTTCAAATGATAACTTTCAGCAAATAATCTTTGAGCAGATTTTTGAGAGAACCGGTTTGCAGCCTTTTGAGGTTGTTATCGAATCTGATTTGGAAAATGAGATCAACCTGGCAAACAATCGCTTTCCTGCTGCTATTCAGGTTCTGGATAATCGTGCTAAAATATTGATTATTTCGGATAATTTGAATTGGGATGTGAAATTCATTTTGGATGCGGTAGAGAAAAATCAACGCTGGAATTCGGATTTTCTTCTCAAAGACAGAATCCTGAAAAAAGGTAGAAAAACTACCACTCTTTCCGAAAATATAAAAGAAACTGTTGTTCTTATTTTAATTAATCATGGTTTTCTCAATCTCACTCATATTGAGACAGAAATCATAAATAATTTTGTGAAAAATGGTGGAGGACTTCTTTTATTCGGAAAACCTGTAGTTTCGCTTTATGACATCCTGCCAGCTAATCAATCCCGAATAACTTCATCCTTTAAATCTACATTTTATTTTACTGATGAAAGTAAGAAATTTCAAACATTTGAATTTCTGGAAAATGCAGATGAGATCCCACCAGTCGATTATTATTATGTTAATGCAAAGTTGCA
>JAUWNO010000571.1 GCA_030612605.1 Armatimonadota bacterium | reverse complement strand
GGCTCGGGCAGTTAAGCAAGCTGGAAATGCACTTAATAAAATGAAAGAGACTGATAAGTCTCTGGAGCATTCCGCAGAGAAATTGGTTAGCAGTATGGAGATAACCGGAATATCTGCCTGGGAAGAAGCTACAAATGCCGGAATACCTACAGTTGGATTAGAAATATCTTTTGGCATAAAGGGCAGCAAACGTTTTAATAACTTC
This sequence comes from Armatimonadota bacterium, assembly GCA_030612605.1. GTDB lineage: Bacteria > Cloacimonadota > Cloacimonadia > Cloacimonadales > TCS61 > JABMPU01. The sequence goes on along the minus strand of JAUWNO010000571.1, from coordinate 1,384 downwards.
TTCACTTTCAAAGGTTCTACTCCACTCGGTACTTCCGCAGGAACTTATGAAGCAATCCATCTGGTTGATAGTGTGATTTATGAAGATCAAATCATCAAAAAAGAATATTTCATACTTTTCAATAAAATTTCTGATGGCAGTTACAGATTCAAGAAAGAAATTACATCAAACCAGGTAGACGAATACAAAGATGCAGATTTCAATGAGCTTTACAGGCGTTCTCAGCGATACGAAGGTAAAGGTTGTTTGAATGTTGTAGACCATGTGAATACTATATTTGTACAGGCGTTTATAGGTAAGAAGATATCGGACTTATCGAGTTTGGCATAGATAGACCGGACTCTCTTGAGATTGGAGTTGACAGCAGCAGAAAAAAGAGGTCAGATAAAGAAAGATTCCACAGAAAAAGAGTTGATAGGTATCATGCAGCGAAAAGGCAATCTCGGTATGAATGCGATTCTCTCTCAATCTCTTGCCTTGGCAAGATTAACTGCTCATATGCAGGGAAAGGAACTCTGGGAGATATTGCGCGAAACCATCCAGGAAACCATTGCCCGAACCATCGCTGATAATGGTGGTGTAGATGTTTTCAAGAAAGATATTAAAAACAAAATTAAGATTAATGAAGATAGACCTTTGTGGCTCAATTTAGCTGAACAACTTGATTTTGAAGAATTGAAAAAAGGTCTTCAGCAGGTTAATCTAAATAAATCAAAAAATGTTAAACTGTTTGAAATCTTGAGAAAACAGTTAAAAATTTATTAAAGAACATAACTCTGTAAATCAACGAATTTTGAAAAGCAAATCGTAAATAATAATTTTATTTTTTCACCTCACCCCAACCCTCTCCTTCAAGGAGAGGGAGACAACTGTGTTCCCCTTCTCTTTTTAAGAGAAGGGGTTAGGGGATGAGTTAGAAAGGAAGAATCAAACAAAATACTAAAAACATAGATTCATTTATTTGCGATTAAAAAATCACATTTCTTCATTTTAGTGAGGTCTGATCTTAAAAAATTATAGATATTTCTTCAATTCCTGATCCTTGACTCTTGCATAAAGTTCGATATATTTTTTCACAGGACTGAATGCTATTTTGGGAAACAGAACTTCTTCAACCTGGAAAAACCCGACAGACTGACTCATCTCAACCAAGATTTTAACCGGCTTTTTCTCACCTGCAAGAATATTCACTTTTTGTATCGATGTGGAAGAATATTTATGAATATCTCCAACGCGTGGTTTATTAGAAATCAAAGTGGAAATTCGTGCTCTTCCTTTTTCCATATCACAACCATCACCCACAAGAACCAAACCTGCTTCCAGAGAATGAATGGGCTGGGTTGCCATATGCCCGAAAATGCCTTCAATTATCAGTGTTTTCAGA
>JAUWNO010000377.1 GCA_030612605.1 Armatimonadota bacterium | reverse complement strand
ATGCAGGTTTACACCTTCCGACAGGACTTCGGTTGAGATAAGTATGCGATAATCATCTTTCGGATGACGGGCTCGTGCGTCAAAGTTCTCAAGCACTTTATCACGGATAGATTCACCTGAATCGCCGGTAAACAAAAGCACTTTTCCAGGATATTCTTTATTTACATTTTTGAAAAGATAATTGGCAGTTTCCTTCGATTCCGTGAAAATAATAAGGTGATTCTTTCTCAAGACACCATTATTTGACAGCTCATTTACAAATTTCAGAAGCTTCGGGTCCCGTTTAACGTTCTGCCAAAGTTTTTTGACTTCCATCAATATTGCACGATCATACTCCAGGTCTTTTTTGAGTTCTTCTCTGAAATCTTTGCTATCATATTTCTCCGCTTTACCTTCATCTATTAATCGCTGAACTGCCTCATCATCATCATTTTCCAGCAGTTCGAAAATCTTGTTGATGTGCTTCTTACTGACATACACAAAGCCATTGTCCAGTTCTTTTATGAACATCTCATAGGAATGCAGGAATCTGTCTACTGAATTTCTAAATGCAAAGAAACTGCTCTCAAGTCGCTTGACGAGCAATATTTTCATAAATTTACCCATGTTTTTTTGAGCTAATTCTTCAGGCTGTGTAATTTTGCCTTCATAATAAAGCATAGGCATGTAACGTGCGTATCTAAATTGATTGGCAATATGGTCAATGGTTTTATTAAAAATATCGTCTTCTTCATTATTAAGTTCGTAGAATAGCGGCTCCGGTTTTTTAACCTCCGGGAATTTAAGTCCTTGTTCTTTTATGTCTTTGATGAAATATTTTTCAATTTCTGTTCGCGTACGGCGCACCATCAAATATTTAAGAACTTTATCACGTATTTCCCGTGCATTTTCTCGTACAGTATTTATGTATTTGGTATAGTCTTTCTGTCTGTCAAGATTTTTGAGCTTTTTGTCCAGGCTGTTAAAAAATGCTTCCAGGTCAGGCAAATTGGGAATAGTGCTTTTTTTGGCTTTCTGAAACAGTTTAAGCAGGCTTAGTATATCTTTGGGAGTATTGTTGTAAGGCGTTGCCGTTACCAGGACAACTCTTTTTCCACGGCATATCTCCGCCAGTAGCTCATAGGATATTGTAGTTTCGGTTCTAAAACGGTGTGCTTCATCGATGATAATATTTGTGTATTTGTCCAGTCCTCTATCCAGCAGTTTATCCAGTTTGCCGAGTGATTCAAAATCTGCCGGCACTCTGAAATCTGAAAAAACATTGAGCCAGGAACCGGGATTTGATTTTTCCAAAAGCACAGGTGGGGCGATAACAAGCGTTCTGCCGTCCAGTTGACCCGCCAGCATAGCTGAAATGTAGGTTTTTCCCAGCCCTACAACGTCGGAGATAAAGACACCACCGTATTCCAGAAGTATTTTTTTTGCATTTAAGACTGCCTGCTCCTGATATTCAAGTTTTTTAAACTCCTGCGGCAAATATTTAATGAATACCTCATCTGTCTGGCTAAGTTCATCTTTGAAATATTCGTAGAGAAACTTAAGGTATATCTGATAAGGTGTGATATTTTGAGTTAACCAGGTTTTGTCCTGAATGGTCTGAACATATTTTTCGCTGACATCTACAGCACTACTCCACAATTCCTCAAATTTATTTTTCGCAAAATCATAGTCACTTCTGTTTTTCAATTCCACGTTGAATTCAAGATTGTAGATCAGTCCGGCTTGTGTAAAATTACTGGAGCCTGTGATAACACGTCCGGTATCCCTGTCGCCTTCCTTAAATGTCATAATATACAGTTTGGCGTGGATATTCTGTGACGGATAAGCCCTGATTTCAAGTTTACCGCTTCTTATCCATTCTATGAATTTATGTACCCCTTCTTCAACATTTCTGTTGTCCTCAGAATCCGTCATTTCTTTCTGAACAAGGTTTTCCACTTCCTGCTTGGCTTCAGCGTGCGAAAAATCAAATACTTGCTGTATGGGTTTATTAGCTTTTTCCAGTAATTCGAAAGTTTGTCTGCTTGTACTTATACCAATCAGAATTCGTATTTTTTCTGTATTCTTCAAAGACGGATAGATAGCGTGAAACCCACTTGAATAGAAGTATCCTACAAGACAATCAAAAAATAACGTATCTTTTATCAGGACTTCAAATCTTTCTTTGAGATTTTGGTTTTTTTCGTTTGTAATAAATGACAGATCAGTATTCATAAATATCTTTTATTATCATCATTATTAATCTTCAAGGATATTCCTGAAGGTATAGTTTTAGCTAGTTTTATCGGTATAACAGCACATAGCACTGCTTATCTGTTGCAAAGTACCACATAATTCCAAATAATGCAATAAAAAACCAATTCCATATTTTACTCTTTTTTTTCCATCTTTCCATTCTTCCAATATTTCATCTTTCCACTCTTCCATCTTCCATCCTACTTGTTTCCTGTTTTCTGAAAATAATTAGCAAAACTATGCCATAATCATTCATTTTCTGTGTATTTTGTGCCAGAATTTTTTAATTATCCGGTTTGAACGATTTGAAACATATTATAAAGAATTTCGATACCATTTCCCTTGAAAAAATGGATAAAGTCAGGTTAATGGACCGGATCGATACTAAATTCATTTTCTCTTCAGAGTTGCTTCCCGGAATACTTGAAAAGGCATCTGCTAATTATAAAATACTGGAAGAAAAGACAGGATCAGTTTTCACCTACAGTAATCTGTATTTTGATACACCGGAATTCGATATGTACACTGTT
>JAUWNO010000103.1 GCA_030612605.1 Armatimonadota bacterium | reverse complement strand
GCAGACCGCAGAATTTATGCGCTTCGTGACGTAACCGGAACAGTTGACAGTTTACCACTCATAACTGCGAGCATTATGAGCAAGAAAATTGCTGAAGGTGCAAAAAATCTTGTCATAGACTTAAAAGTTGGAACCGGAGCTTTCATCAAAAAAATGGAAAAAGCTGAGAAGCTTGGACAATTACTTATGCAAACAGGAAAAAATCTTGGTCAGAAAGTTTCTGTGGTTTTTTCTAATATGAATTCTCCTCTTGGAGAATATGTGGGAAATGCTCTTGAAATCAAAGAGTGCATCGAATATTTAAAAGGAAAACAAATACGCGATATCCATCTTATAACCAAGGCTTTAGCAACAGAAATGCTTTTACTTTCCAGGATAGCAAAAGATCGAAACCAAGCGAATGAAATGATAAAAAATGTTCTCGAAAATGGTTCAGCTCTGGAATGTTTCAAGAGATTCATTCAAGCTCAAAAAGGAGATTCCAGGATTTGTGAAGATACTTCTTTGCTTCCACAGGCAAAATTTCAAATCCCGATTATTTCCGATAAAAAAGGTTGGATAAAATCTATTAATACCCAAAAAATCGGGTATGCTTTGATCGATATCGGCGCAGGTCGAAAAACGATCGAATCCAAATTGAATTACGCAGCGGGAGCATATCTCCCCAAGAAAATCGGAGATTTTGTTGAGCAGAATTCTGAGATAGGAAAAGTATTTTGTGATGATGAAAAAATTGGAAAATCAGTCGTTCAAAAAATACTTAAGAGTTACTCATTTTCTGCATCAAAATCTGAATTTGATGAGAAATATTTCAGTGAAATGGAACTTATTTATGGTTTAGCCAAAAATCTTGACACATAAAACATTGAAAATAGATTGACTTTTGAATATAAAATATAATGTTAATTTATTCATTTAAAAGGAGTTAAAGGAAGCATTATGGCAGTTCCAAAAAGAAAGGTCTCAAAATCTCGCAGAGATAAAAGAAGAACACATTATAAAGCTGAAATGCCTACAATAGCTGTTTGCTCAAATTGTGGTGAACCGGTTAAACCGCACAATATTTGTGCGAAATGCGGATATTACAACGGACGAAAAATTAAGGAAATCAGCGAATAAAATTCCTATTTCAGGAATAATATTTTATGCGTATCGCTTTAGATGCTTTTGGCAGTGATAATGCACCTTTCCCGGAAGTGGAAGGTGCAATTCTTGCAATTAAGGAAAACCTTTGTGAAAAAGTTTTTCTGGTTGGCAAAGAAAATATCCTGAAAAAAGAACTGGAAAAATTCTTCTATGAAAAAAAACGAATCGAAATAGTTCACGCTCCTGAAGTTATCACAATGGAGGATCCTCCCTCCAGCGTTGCCAAACAAAAGCGTAATTCTTCCATTGTAAGAGCAGTTGCATTACAAAAAAATGGCTTAGCAGACGGATTGGTAAGTGCCGGCAATACAGGAGCTGTGATGGCAGCTTCACTTCTTGGTTATGGAAGAATAAAAAATATTCTGAGACCAGCAATTGCCATGACTTTACCAACAAAAAAGAAACCAACTATCATACTTGATGTGGGAGCAAATGTAGATTGTTCATCAGAAAATCTTGTTCAATTCGCCAAACTTGGCAGCTTATATGCTCGGTTTTTTTTTAAGAATGAAAATCCCAGAGTCGCTTTGTTAAATATCGGTGAGGAAAGTGCAAAAGGTAACGAACTTGTAAAAAAAGCTTTTTCAAAATTATCAAAATATACTGATATCAATTTTGTAGGTAATATCGAAGGTGAAGAGATATTGAGCGGTAAATTCGAAGTTATTGTATGCGACGGATTTGTGGGAAATGTAATGTTGAAAACTGTTGAGGGTGTTGCCTTTGCAATTTTTGATATGATGAAAGAACAGATGAAGAAAGACTGGGTGGCAAAAATCGGAGCTCTTCTTTCTTATCCTGTTTATTCCTATCTAAAGAAAAAAATGGATCATACGGAATATGGTGGAGCTTTGCTTGTCGGCTTAAATGGAATTTCTGTTATTTCTCATGGCAGAGCAAATGCCAAAGCAATTAAGAATGCCATAAGATTTGCAGTAAATATTGCAGAATCAGGATTTATTGAGCACACCAAAAAATATTATGAGAGGTTGTGATTATGATAGCAAAATATAATGCAAAAATTACCGGAACCGGTCATTTTGTCCCTGAAAAACTTCTTACAAATTTCGACCTTGCCAAAATGGTTGATACTTCCGATGAATGGATACGCACTCGAACCGGAATGTCTGTCAGGCACGTTGCCAGTAAAGATGAAGCAGCTTCAGATTTAGCATATAATGCTGCCTTAAAAGCCCTGGAAGCTGCAGATTTGAAACCAAAAGACCTTGATATGATAATCGTGGGCACAATTTCCGGTGATCATGCTTTTCCTTCTACAGCTTGCATCCTACAAAAGAAATTAGGATTAAAAAACTTTCCTGCCTTTGATATTTCAGCAGGTTGTCCGGGTTGGATTTATGCTGCCAATATTGCCAAACAGTTTATCGAAAACGGAGTGGCTAAAAATGTCCTTGTTATTGGAGTAGAAATCCTGACAAAAATCACGAATTATAATGATCGTAATACTTGCATTTTATTTGGAGATGGTGCTGGTGCAACCATTATTTCCCGGAAAGAACCAACAGATATTTCCAGAATTATCGATTCTGAAATTACTGCAGATGGAACTCATAATGAACTTCTAATTCAAGAAGCCGGTGGCTCCAGAATGCCTGCTTGCAAAGAATCTGTGAAAAAAAATCTGCATACTCTTTATATGGAAGGAAATAAAATATTTAAATTTGCCGTGAAATCAATGTATTCAATGTGTGATATCGTCATGAAAAGAAACAACCTGGATGTTACTTCCATAGACTGGCTAATTACTCATCAGGCAAATATGAGAATTATTGATGCACTCGGAAGGAAGATGAAAATAGATACTAATAAAGTAATTGTTAACATTGAAAAATATGGCAACACATCTTCAGCAACGATACCAATTGCTCTTGATGAAGCGATTCGAGAAGGCAAAATCAGAAAAGGAGACCTGGTATTAATGGCTTCTTTCGGTGCTGGACTAACTTCCGGAAGTTTATTAATCAGATTATAAAAGAGAGGAATTTATGGCGAAAACTGCATTTATTTTTCCCGGTCAAGGTGCTCAGTATATTGGCATGGCAATGGATTTTATAGAACAAAATCCTGAATATGAAACAATTCTGAAGAATTTCGATAAAAAAAATAAAACCAATCTTTTCAAAATTATGAGCGAAGGTCCTGAAGAAAAATTGAAAGAGACAAAATTCACCCAACCTGCTATTTTATTTCACAGCATAGTTGCCATGAAAACTCTTTTAGCAGAAAAAGAGATTAAACCGGATTTTGTAGCAGGTCATTCATTAGGTGAATTTTCCGCACTCGTTGCCAATAGCGTTCTTAGTTTGGAAGATGCAATGTATCTTGTTCACAAGCGTGGTGAATTCATGATCAAAGCAAATGAAGGAAAACCTTTTGCCATGGCTGCAATAATCGGACCGGATTCGGAAAAAGTAAAAGATGTTTGCCAGCAAGCCTCTAAAGAGGGAATTGTGATTGCTGCAAATTTTAATACTCCGGTTCAAACTGTTATTTCCGGTTCCAAAGCAGGCGTGGAAAAAGCTTGTGAAATCTTAAGAGAAATCGGTGCAAAAAGAGTTGTGCCTTTAGTTGTGGGCGGTCCTTTTCATTCACCTTTGATTGAAAAAGCAAAAACCTGGCTGGCGGAAGAAATGGAAAATCTCAAATTCTCTCCCACCGAAATTCCTGTTATTTCAAATGTGAATGCCGAACCTACAGCCAATCTGCAAGAGATAAAAGAAACTCTTGCAAATCAAGTTACTTCTCCTGTTCTATGGGTAGATTCCATAAATTTTATGATCGAGAATGGAGTAAAATTATTCATTGAGTTCGGTCCGAAAAAAGTTCTGGCTGGTATGATCAAGAAAATCAATCGCGAAGTAAAAGTTCTTAGTATCGATAAAATTGAAGATGTGGAAAAAGTTAAAGAAGAATTAACATAAAAACCTTGCGAATGGTTGCAAAAATTATGCACAAAAGAATTCACAGAAAAATGGATTAATGAGATAAAAGGTTTTCAGCAATGGATAAAGAAACAGTTTTAAAATTATTAAAAAATTATATTGTATTTCTAAAAACAAAAAAGTATAATATAAAAAGCGCTTACTTATTTGGCTCTTATGCAAAGGGCAAATATGATGAAGACAGTGATATTGATCTGGCAATCATAATGAAAAACCTGGAAAACAATTATGAAATGCAAGTAGAATTAATGATTTTAGGTAGCAAATTTGATTCAAGAATTGAACCACATCCAATCGACGAAACTGATTTTAATTCAACTTATCCTTTCGCCTATGAAATCATGCAAACAGGCATAAAAATTTTATAATAAAATTAAAATGACTAAAGATAAATTAATTTCATTTTGGATAGAAGGTTCTGATAGGGATTTTAAAACAATGGAACATTTGTTTGAATCAAAGGACTATCATTGGGCTTTATATGTTGGACATTTAGTAATTGAAAAACTACTCAAAGCATGTTATGTTAAGAATGTTAATAATCAAGTTCCTTTTATACACGACTTATTAAAATTAGCTTTAAAATCCAATTTAGAGATAGATGAAAAAAAGAGAAAACTATTAAATATAATAACAACCTTCAATCTTCAAGCAAAATATGATGAATATAAATATGAATTTTATAAAAAAAGCACAAAAGAGTTTGCTTCATTATGGATTGAAAATATTAAAAGGATAAGAGAATGGATAAAAAAGGAGCTTCTGAAATAGCTAAAAATTATCTGAATTATATATTGAAAGAAAAAAAAATAAATATTACTGGAGCATATTTATTTGGGTCCTTTGCAAAGGATACATTTAATGAAGACAGCGATATTGACTTGGCAATTATAATGAAAAATCTTAAAAACAGTTATGAAATGCTGGTTAAATTAATGATATTAAGAAGAGATTTTGATTTAAGTATCGAACCTCATCCTTTTGATGAAAAAGATTTTGATTCAACAAATCCATTTGCCTATGAAATCATGAAAACAGGCATAAAAATTTTATAATAAAATTAAAATGACCAAAGAAGAATTAATTTCATTTTGGATTGAAGGTTCGGATAGAGACTTTATAACAATGGAACATTTATTTGCATCAAAAGATTATCAATGGTCTTTATATGTTGGTCATCTCGTTATTGAGAAATTATTAAAAGCTTATTATATAAAAAATATCGATTCTCAACATCCCTTTATACACAATCTTTTACGATTAGCCGAAAAATCAAATTTGGAGATAACTGAGGAACAAAGAGACCTCTTAGATACGATAAATTATTTCAATATGCAAGCAAAATATGCAGATTATAAATTTAAATTTTATAAAAGATGTACAAAAGAATTTACAAACATCTGGATAGAACACATAAAAGGATTACGAGAATGGATAAAAAAGCAGCTTGTAAAATAGCAAAAGATTATGTTTCTTTTCTTTTAAAACAAAAGGATTTAGATATTGTAAAAGCTTATTTATTCGGTTCTTATGCAAAAGGTAGATTTCATGAGGATAGCGATATTGATTTAGCTATTATTTTGAAAAACCTTAAGGATGATTTTGAAATGCATGCGAAATTAATGAAATTAAGAAGAAAATTTGATACAAGCCTTGAACCTCATCCATTTGATGAAAAAGACTTTGATTCAACAAATCCATTTGCCTATGAAATTATGAAAACAGGCATAAAAATTTTGTAAATATTTGGAGATATTATGTATAATTTTGAAGGAAAAGTTGTAATAATTACTGGCTCTGCCAGAGGAATTGGTTTTTCCATTGCAGAAACTTTTGCAGAAAATGGTGCCACATCTATTATTCTCGATTTATTTCAAGATGCAGTTAATGAAGCCGTTAAAAAAATTACTGATAAAGGTTTGAAAGCTATCGGATATGTAGCTGACATAACTGACTCAGAATTGATTGGTAATTTATTCAAAGAAATATTTCGTAAATTCGGTAAAATCGATATTCTCATAAACAATGCAGGCATCACCAAAGACGGACTTCTTATGAAAATGAAAGAATCTGATTGGGATGCAGTTATCAATGTAAATCTGAAAGGAACTTTTATCTGTACACAAAAAGTTTGCAGGTTTATGATGAAACAGAGAAAAGGTGTTATTTTAAATATTTCTTCGGTGGTTGGCATTATGGGAAATGCAGGTCAGGCAAATTATGCTGCTTCAAAAGGTGGAATAATTACTCTCACAAAATCAGCAGCAAAGGAATTCGCATCCCGCAATATAAGAGTGAATGCAATCGCTCCCGGATTCATTGAAACAGAAATGACAGCCCAATTACCAAAAGAAATTGTTGACAAATATTTAGAGGCAATTCCTTTAAGACATATGGGAAAATCAAAAGATGTTGCTAATCTTTGTTTGTTTTTAGCTTCAGAAGAAGCTGATTATATAACCGGTCAGACTATTCAGGTTGACGGTGGTTTGATAATGTAAAAAAAATAGGAGGAAATAATGGACATCATTGCAAAAGTAAAAGAGATCATTGTGGAAGAACTTGGCGTAGAAGAAAGTGAAGTAACAATGGAAGCAAGTTTCATTGAAGACCTTGGAGCAGATTCTCTCGACACAGTTGAATTAATCATGAAATTCGAAGAGGAATTTGAAATTGATATCGCAGATGACGAGGCTGAAAAATTGACTACAGTTGGAAAAGCTATCGATTATCTCAAATCCAAGATCAGCTAATTTCGAAATTTTGTTTGGTGGAGTTTCAAAACTCCACCTTTGTTTTAATTTAACCTGAAAGAAATTCTTTCAGGTTAATAAAAAATCTGACTTTAAGAGGTTAAAAAATGAATAAACGAAGAGTTGTTATCACAGGTTTGGGAACAATAAACGCAGTTGGAAACAACATAGATGAAACCTGGAAAGGACTTGTTACAGGTAAATCTGGTATTGGGTTAATAGCGAACTTTGAAATAACTGATGAATTCACCAGTAGAATTGCTGGTGAAGTAAAGAATTACAATCCAACTGATTATTTTGAAAAAAAAAGAATTAAGAAACTCGACAGGTATACTCAATTTGCACTTATAGTAGCAAAAGAGGCTTTAAATGATGCTGGCTTAACTAATTTTGATCACGACCGGGCTGGAGCAATAATTGCTTCTGGAATCGGAGGAATGGAAACCTTTGAAATTGAAGCAAGAAAAATGGTGAATTCCGGACCTAAAAGAATCAGCCCCTTCTTTATCCCAAAAATGATTGCCAATATCGCCTCAGCAGAAGCT
>JAUWNO010000481.1 GCA_030612605.1 Armatimonadota bacterium | reverse complement strand
AAGCCGGTAAACTTTGCATCCTTGAATCTACTTCAAACAACGACCCATCAATGGCATCAGAGCTGGATCCATTTGGAGCAGATCTTGTTCAAATGCTTTATCTAATCACAAGATGGGGAGAGGGTAAATATTGCGTCCGTGAACTTCTCGAAGTTCCTGTTAAAAAGAATTTGCTTGATAACGTTGATTATGCTTATTTTATTGTGGTTCAGAAGCTATAAACCCTTTGAAATTTTATCTTCGGAGTTTAGTTGCCTTTTTTATTGACACTTAAAATCTTGAAGAAACATTGAACTGCGTGATAAAGTTTACAAAAAAGATTTCAGAGATCAGAAAATTCCGGACATATTGAGAGGAATTATTTAATGTTTAAAAAAATAATTAGAAAATTTTTAGTGAAATACGGCTATGAAATTAGAAGGATTCCTGTAATAATCGAAAGACCTGGCTTCAAACTTTATAAATACATAAAAAAGGATGGTTCGTTTGATTACGATTGGTATAAACAAGTCCAAACAGTGGGTAATAAACTTAAAATAAATGTAATTTGGGCAATTGAAGAGAATATTATTTTTCTTTCTGATTACATAAAGAAAATTACAGGAAAACCAAAATTTGGAATTTGTCATGGAACTCGAAGAGGTAAAGAACAAGAATGGTTCAGGAAACATCTAAATTGTGAAGTTATTGGAACGGAGATTTCCGATACAGCAGAACAATTTCCTTATACAATTCAATGGGATTTTCATGAAACCAAACCGGAGTGGATAAATGCCACAGATTTTATTTACAGTAATTCGTTTGATCACAGTTATGATCCGCATAAATGCCTTAACTCGTGGTTGAGTTGTCTGAAAAGGGGAGGTCTTTGTATTCTGGAACACAGTTCGGTAGACGAACCATTTAGAACATCTGAACTCGACCCGTTTGGTGTTGACCTCGTTCAATTGCTGTATTTGATTACTAGTTGGGGCGAAGGCAGATATTGTGTCCGGGAGCTTTTAAATGCTCCAGTTAAACAAAACTTTGTTGAGTATCTTACCTTTATAGTAATACAGAAGTTATAAAAATCAGGCTTTGATGCATTTTCATTGACACTCAAAATCTCAAATAAAACATTAACCTGCATGTTTAAATTTGCAAGAAAGGATTTTAAAAATCAAAAAATTCCTGAAAGTTCAGGAGTTTTTATATTTTCAGATTCTTTCCATAAATTGTATATCGGAAAATCATCCAACCTGAAAAAAACAATAAACAATTTTCTGACAAAGAATTTAGAAAACAAAGTCATTTTCAAGATGATTTCATTAACCAAAACAATTTTTTATGAAGAAACTCCAAATCTATTCTGGGCGCTTGTTAAAGAAAAAACTTTTTTAAATAAGGAAAATCCTGAGTTCAATCAGCAGATAAGACTTTATGAAGATTATGTTTACCTTGGAATCGATTTTAATCGTGTTCCATTCTTTAATGTCACAGAAAACACACAAAGCAATCTTTATTACATCGGACCGTTCCAGGACAGATTTTTTCTTTTTGATCTAATCGGTACATTTGGAACTGTTTTTGGATTTCCTGCTTGTGAAAATGAAAATTATCCCTGCAAAAGGTTAAAAGAGAAAAAGTGCTCTGGATGGTGCGTGAAAGAAAACAGGAAAATCCAGGAAATTATAAGAGAATCCTATCTACAACCCAATGAAAAAGGAATAAATAAAATTAAAAAAAATCAGGAAAAATTATTCGATGACCTTAAATTTGAAAAAGCTGAAATCCTAAAAAAGCAAAAAGAAATAATTCTGAAATATTATGATTTTCTAAAATTTTTTCATGTTACGAAAAGCTTAAATACTATTTTTTTTGAAAATGAAACTACTTTTGAAATAAAAAATGGAATGCTTATAAAAATTACTAAAGATGGGAAACAAACGCATTTTTCTGAATTTGATATTGAATATAAGGATAACGAATATTTGGCTCATGAAAAGAATCAGTATGCAGAACGCCGGATAATTTATCAG
>JAUWNO010000507.1 GCA_030612605.1 Armatimonadota bacterium | reverse complement strand
AAAACTACTCTTGCATTACATATTCTGGCTGAAGCTCAAAAGCTGGAAGGAGTGGCTGCTTTCATCGATGTAGAACATGCATTGGATCCGATTTATGCTGCCAAGATTGGAGTTGATACGGAAAATATGCTGCTTTCCCAGCCTGATGGCGGGGAGCAGGCATTGGAGATTGTAGAGACTTTAGTGCGCAGTAGTGCAATTGATTTGATCGTGATAGATTCTGTGGCAGCACTGGTTCCGCGTGCGGAAATCGAAGGCAGCATGGGGGATACTCATGTTGGTTTGCAAGCAAGATTAATGTCTCAAGCTCTCAGAAAACTTACAAGTATTATCAGCAAATCCAATACAGCAGTATTATTTATCAATCAAACCAGGATGAAAATCGGAGTTCCTGCCTATGTGAATCCTGAAACTACAACTGGCGGAGTGGCATTGAAATTCTATTCTTCCGTGCGAATCGAGGTGAGAAGAATAGGTTCCATCAAAAAAATTGGAGCAGAAGCTGAAATTGTGGGTAATAGAACCAGGATAAAGATTGTGAAGAATAAATTTGCACCTCCATTTAAAAATGTGGAAGTTCCAATTATTTTTGGTCAGGGGATTTCCGGCTTAGATATTCTTATTAATATTGCTACTCAGAATGATATTATCAAAAAGTCCGGTTCATGGTTTTCTTATGGAGATATAAAAATTGGTCAGGGAAGCGAGAAAGTGAAAGAATTTCTAAATGAGAATGATGAAATTTTGCAAGAAATCGATATTAAAGTAAGAACTGTTCTGGGGTTGATAAAATCATCTGAAGATGAAAATAAAGATCAAGGATAAATCGAAAACTATTTCTTTCGTTTTTGCAAACGATGAAATTTGGGGGATTTTACCGAAAAAAATCCTCCATTTTTTTTCTTTGAATTCTCAAACTCAAATAGAATTAAATAATAAGAAATGGAGAGAATTACAACAGGAGATCGAAAAATTTGCTTGGGACAAACTACTGAATTTTCTTTCTTATCAGGAAAGATCGGTTGGAGAATGCAAAAACTATTTGGAACGATTACCGTTGGAAACGAATTTGATTGAAAAATTGGCGCAAAAAGCGATATCCTTCAATTATGTAGATGATTCCAGATTTGCTGTACTTTTTGTTGAAAGTTTGATCGGGAAAAATAAAAATGTTCTTGAGATTAAGAACAAACTTTTTGAAAAACAAATTAAAGAAAAGATAATTTGCGAAACAATCGAAAAAGTATATTCAAAAGAAAAGCAGGATGAAATATTAACAATAAATGTGAAAAAGGCTTTGCTGCGGTATTCTAAGTTTCCTGATGAAGAAAAAATAGAGAAAACCTTAACCTATTTAACTCGAAGAGGTTTCTCATATTGGGAAGTGAAAGATAAATTGGAAGAAGAAATTGAACACAGATGACACGGATTTTACGGATTGGCACAGATAAAATTGACAGGATAAACAGGAAAAAATTTAATTTGAGTCCATCCGTAAAAAATGATTTTCGAATTCTAACTCCCCTAACCCCTCTTTGCAAAAGAGGGGAAACATTGATGAAGCCAGAGGATTCGAGTTCTTCTTCTCCCCTCTGTTTTACAAAGAGAGGGGTCGTGGATGAGTTTACGGACAGAATCAAATTATTGTAAATATCCAGTATATCCTGTTAATCCTGTCAAAAAAAGGAGTTTAGATGAACCACATAAAAGTAAAAGATATCGTAGCTCATTTTCATGAAATCGCAAATCCGGAATTAGCTTATGAATGGGATAATGTGGGTTTCCAGCTTGGAGATGCAGAAGCAGAAGTAAGAAAGATTTTGTTAACTTTAGATGTTACGGAAAATGCCATCAGAAAAGCAATCCAAAAAAATGCAGATTTGATTATTTCTCATCATCCTTTTATT
>JAUWNO010000466.1 GCA_030612605.1 Armatimonadota bacterium | reverse complement strand
TGCAATAAATTTAAAACCTTTTGTTGTTTTGCTTCCAAACTATTTCCTTGATTTTTTCTTTCTTTTATTAAGCCATTTATCTAATTTTTGCAAACATTCATTCTTATCACACACATAATATCCGCGAGCTGCAATTCTCCTTTTCATATCAAAAACTATTTCGTTTTTGATAAAGGCAAACCTGATCAATTTTTTCTGTTCTTCTTTCGTTTTGCAGATCACACAGCTTCTAAAGGGAATATGACCTGCTTTTGATGCTCTGTTTGGCATTAGAAATAATTTGCCGATTCTTTGATTTTTGTGACGGTCTTTTTCCCCAGACCTTCCAGATGACACAACTCATCTACACCGGCAACATGAATATCCTGAACTGAGGTGTAACCATGCACTTTCAGAATTTCGGCAATTTTTGGAGTAACACCATCCAAATCACTCACATGACTCGTGATTCTTCTTTCTTCAGATATCTTATCTTCAAATTCTTCTTCTGTGAAAATATCCAATTTATATTCCGTCAGCTTCGCAGCTAATTTAACGTTTTTCCCCTTTTTCCCGATAGCGAGATTCTTGCTTTTTTCAGCCACGATGATCCTGGCAAATTTTCCTCTTTGAGCAAGATATACTTTTTCTACTAAATCCTGTCCAATAGCATTAGCAATAAACTGCTCCGGAGAATTATCCCACAAAATAATATCGATCAATTCTTCATTCAATTCTTTACGTATCTGCTCGATGCGCATACCTTTCGGTCCCAGGCAGCTTGCCAAAGCATCTATTTTCGGCTCATTAGATTTTACAGCAACTTTGGTTCGCATCCCGGGTTCGCGGACGATTTTCTTAATTTCTATTTCACCGGAATTTATCTCAGGAATTTCTGTTTCAAAAATTCTTTTTACAAATTCAGCTCGTGTGCGGGATAGGATGACGATCACATCATTTTTTCTTTTGCGGATATTCACAACATACGCACGAACCATATCTCCGACTTTATAAAATTCCTCTTCTATTTGTTCTTCAACCGGCAGCAAAGCATCCGCATAACCAATATCGAGCACATAACCATTATAATCCACTTTACGTACTTTACCGGATACGATCTGATTCTTCTGGTTTTCATAGTCGTACATAATGCGGTCTTCTTCTAACAATTTGATCTTTTCGAGGATTGCTTTCCTGGCATTACGGATTACTTTGGGTTCAAATTCGTAGATTGCCATTTCGACGGGAATGGTATCTCCCAGTTCCACATCATCTTCATAATAACCAGCATCCTCGAGCGAAATTTCACCTAGAGTAACATCTCGTTCCACCACTATTTTCTTGAATTTTGCCAAAATTTTATTTGTATCGAAATCTGCAATGATTTCCAGCTCGTTTTCCAAAAGGAGTTTCTTGGAAACTGCCTGATACAATCCTTCTTTGATGATTTCAGTTAGTTTCTCTTTATCAAGCTGTTTCAAATTTGCCAGTTCAGCAAGTGAACTCATTAAATTAGCACTCATTATTTAACCCCATTTTGATGTTAAGATTATTCTTTCTTCATATAATCAAAATATGTTTTTGCTTTTTTGATGTCAGAAAAAGAAATCAGAACAAGCTCATCCTGAATATCCATTTTTATTTCTTCGGGAAATACTTCTAATAAAATCCCGATTTTAGTTACATTTTTCTCGTTTTCACAATAAGTGATTTTCACTTTTTCATTTATAGCACTCACATAGTGTTTCTTGAATTTTAATTCCCGTTCCAAACCGGGTGATGAAACTTCCATGAAATATCTGTTCTCGATAAAATCTTCTTCTTCTAAGATCCTGCTGATATCCTTGCTCACAGAGCGGCATTCCGCAATGGAAACTCCATTTATCTTAGTAATATAAAACACCAGAATCTTACCTTTTGATGCGTGTTTTATTTCCACATCATAAAGAGCAACATTGTTTTTAGAACATACTTTGCTGGCAATTTCTTCTAATTTCTTTAACATAACCTGCCCATTATACTATTTAACCACTGTAAATCAGTGGTTAGAAGCTTATATCTAAAAAAGGCTGACTCAACTGCGTCAGCTAATTCCCATTTTCTTTAATTTTTTTTAAAACAAATTTGAAAAAAAAATCGCACTTCTTTTTGTCAAGCAGTTAATT
>JAUWNO010000071.1 GCA_030612605.1 Armatimonadota bacterium | reverse complement strand
GGTTCCCAGGTTAAAGCTGTTGTGTAACATCCGGTTGCTCCATCCGGGTCTATATATTCCTCTCCGCCATTATCAAAATCTTTATTTCCTCTTTCGGAATTCACAGAAATATCGCAGGGTCTTATATGATGAACATCTGTTCCAGGTCCCATTGCAGTACCGAAATCACCATGAGATTTTGCCCAGACATGTTCTCTATTCCAACCGTTACCGTTGTTAAATTCAAGTTCTCCATTCTTTTTCCAACCAGTATAAATCAGTATAACACTATCCGGATAAACAGGGTCTGCATCTGTTACTTTTAAGATATCCCAGACATCTGTGTTTGTGCTTGAATAAGGGAATTCAATGTGGTCTTTTATAATGTTGTATAAAGCAGTTTTAAGTTCATTGCCGGTTAAACCTTCGGTTCCATCATAATAACCTTCAGGTATATCAGCGTGTAAAATCCCATAAAAAATTATTAAAATAATTATGAAGTATTTCATATTTTCTCCAATTTTTACATCCTTTTACTTTCAAATAAAGTCTCTACTTTCTGTCAAATATTTCTTGATTTTCTCACGCATCCCTAGGAAAAATTTCAAAATCATTGTATGATTTCTATTCATAAGACTAGCTAGCTCTCGGTTCTCGCTCTCGGCTCTCGTCACATAGCTCCCGCTATGTGACGTAACTACTTTATCCGTAGCTGGAGCTACAAACACCACATTTCACAGCAGGAGCTATGAAACGAGTACGAATTCCCGCTGGTTCAGACTTGTAATCTGAATCAAAACAATTAGGTTCGATACGGCAGCTGCTGGATTGAACCTGCGGCGCTTGTTCTTGTCACTTTTCATAAGAGTAATATTAGATAGTTATTTCGCAAGCTTGAAAATTATAATATTAAATTTGGATAAGGTGAAATGAATAAATATCTATTGATAAAATAAAAAAATAATTTTGAGATTGACATAAAATGAGTCGGAAAAATTTAGTCTCCAAGTGATTAGTGTTATTAATTCTTTTATGATTTTCCCAAGATTTTTTGGAGATATTTTATAAAAGGTTTTGTAAACTAAATCACAAGGGATTTATCCCAAAAAAAACAAGGAGTTTAGTAATGTCTCAAGGAACAGTAAAGTGGTTTAATGAAAAAAAAGGTTTTGGATTCATTTCCGCAGAAGATGGAAATGACTACTTTGTCCATCATTCAAGTATAGTTGGTGAAGGATATAAATCACTTCAAGAAGGTGCAAAAGTACAGTTTCAAATTGAACAGAGCGAGAAAGGCCCAAGGGCAGTTCAAGTTTCTCCAATATAAACGTATTTGTACATCTTAAAAAAATAAAGCTCGATTTTTTAATCGAGCTTTTTTTTATTGAAGAAAAAGAATTAGACGCAGATGAACGCTGATTTTGTATGATAAAATTATGAAAAACATTGGACAGGATAAACAGGAAAAAACAATGAAAAATGAATATCCAATATCCAACAAGGAATGATGAAGGATGAAGGAAAAAGTCAGTGCTTGTCAGCTTGCCGTGGCGTAGTATAACGAAGACAGGTGTAAATCAGCGTCAAAAGAAAATCCGTGAAAATCCGTGAGCAAAAAAATTGGCACGCCCGGTAGGACTCGAACCCACAACAATCTGATCCGAAGTCAGATGCTCTATCCAATTGAACTACGGGCGCACAAAAACAAAATTATTTTGACACTAATGTGTGTCCAACATTTTTTACCGCTTGATTAAATTTGTATTCAAAAAAAAGATAATATTGGAGGAAATGTGAAAGCTAAACTTTTTACTTTAGCACTGTTGGTGATTTTTACAACTATCGTGCTGGCTCAAAAACATGGGTTGGAGTCTGGTTTTAAGCAGTACATTGAAAATCCTTGTTTTGAGAATTTTTATCAAGCAATGAATTATTATGCAAATCTGGATGAACAGGATTTTTCCGGGAATCTGATGTTATCCTATCTTTATTCGATGGAAATGGAGCGAAACCTGGAAATTCTCGCAGCAAACATAGATTCTTTAAGTTCAAAAACCAGGTTCTCTTATGCAAATTTACTTTTAGATTTGAATCGGTTTGAAAAGAGTATTCAAATTTATAATTCATTGAACGAGGAATATCCAAATTGGTCGTGTCCGTGGCGTCATAAAGGAGAAGCATATTATAAATGGGGAAAATTAGCAGAAGCTGAGATTGCTGCTTTGAAAGCAATCGAAGCCCGGGAAGACCATTTTGATGCTTATGTGATGCTTGCGGAAATCAGGCGTGATGCAGGAAAACCAGAGCAAGCTTTGGAAACATTGGAAAAAGGTATTGAATATTTTGATGAAGACACTGAAGAAGAAGTTGAAATCATCGATGTTAAATTCTTGCATTTAGAACTTTTAAAATTGAATCAGCAGACAGAGAAATATCAAATCCTGAAAAAAGAATTGCTTGAACTTGCACCAAATGATGAAAGATTGGGAATGTAAACACAGCTTTCAATTTTCTGAAATTTCTTGCGAAGAAATTTTTTAAAAATAAGTTTCGGAAAGTTCTGTTGATATTGGAGAGCTCAAGTCTTGATGATTGTAACTTTAATAGACATTTGATTAATTGGAGTTCATCCGTAAAGTACCATTTCGAGTAGTAAGGAGCCTACGACTACGACTCGAACTTTCTCTATCAGCAAGCTGATAGTTCTATTAAGAGAAATCAAGAACATCGGAATGTTCAGCTTGCTGATCTTCCGATTGTACGGGCAAGAGCTCCTTTACATTCCGAAGATTCGATAAGTCGAAACATTCGGAAGTTAGGTATAGTTTCATAGGAGGTAGCTTGAATACGTCCTTTGTCTCGACTCGTCGTTCCCTTACGAGTCGAAAATCCCAAGTTTATGGATAGTTTCGGAAAGTTCTGTTGATAATACTGAATAATATCGATAGAATGTTAAAGCAAAATCGTGGAACAATTATTGCATATTTATCTAATAAAAAAAAGGGGATATTATGTCTAAAGCTAAAATAATTTCATTAGTTGCTATTTTATTTATTTTTTCATTTCTTTTTTCTGAAGAGAAAATGGTTATCAGGTTCAAAAATCCTTCGTCAGCAATCTTGAATGAATTTCTCACAACAGATTATGATGTGGCATCTTACAAACCCAATTCCTACCTGGATATTGTTGTAACAATTTCCAAGTATAATGAACTCATTTCGCGGGGATTCGATATTCAAATAACTCAAACCGAAAAACAGATGAAAGAGAATCTGAAAAGTACATTAGAGCTCGATGGCTATAAAAGTTATAATGAGATTTTAAATGAACTCATTGAAATCGAACTCATGAATCCTGACATCTGCAAATTATATGATATTGGTGAGAGCTGGGGCAAAATCTACTCTAATGCTGGGAATACCAATTATGATGACTATCACCATGAAATCTGGGCTTTGAAAGTTTCTGATAATATATTGGATGAAGAGGATGAACCATGTGTTTACTATTTGGGTGCACACCATGCCAGAGAACCCATTAGTACTGAAGTAACAATGGCAGTTCTGAATCATATTATTGATAATTATGGAATTGATCCTACAATTACTGAAAACGTAAATAATTCACAAATATGGTTCGTTCCTATTGTAAATCCTGATGGTCATAAAATTGTGATAGATGAGATGGATTTGTGGTGGAGAAAGAACATTTGCGATAATAATGAGAATGGTCAGCTCGATCCTGGCAATTATAATGGATATCCGGACGGAGTTGACCCCAACAGGAATTACGGCTTTGAATGGGGAAATGTGGGAGCTTCCAGTAATCCTTTAAGCCAGACTTATCATGGTCCTGAGCCATTTTCCGAACCGGAAGTTTTTGCAATGAAGGAGCTTATGGAGTCGCATCATTTTGTTGCAGGAATCACTTATCATAGTTACGGCGAACTGATTCTATTTCCCTTTGGTTATAATAATAATGTTATTTCTCCGGATCATAATGCTTTGCAGGATTTGGCTGTTGCCATGGCTCAACCAATGGGTTATAATCCGATTGCAGCCTGGCAGCTTTATCCCTGCATGGGAACTACTGATGATTATTCCTATGGAGTACACGGGACTTTTTCTTTTACAGTTGAATTGGCAACAGAGTTTATTCCTCCGGCAAGTCAGGTGCAAAATATTTGTGACGAAAATATCATTCCTGCTTTAACCTTGTTGGATCGTGTGAATCATTCCACGTTGACAGGAATTATTACGAATTCTCAAACTTCTGAACCGATAGTGGCTGAGATTTATGTGGAAGGAGTAGATAATACCGGTGTTTTCCGTTATCCGTATGAGAGCGATGAAAATTTCGGTCGTTATTACAGATTACTTCAGGATGGATTTTATAATGTATATTTTTCAGCTTATGGATTTGAATCTCAAACTGCGGAAAATGTAGAGATAATTTCTTCAAGTCAGACTATTCTTGATATTGTGATGGAACCTGTAACTACAACCAGTTTCAGTGGAACTATAACAGATGGAGAAACGGGTTTGCCGATTCAATATGCTTCCGTAGAGCTTCTGAATACACCATTCGATCCTGAATATACAGATGAAAATGGTGAATTTTATTTTCCATCGGTTTATGTTGGTGATTATGAAGTTCGTATAACAGCCATAAATTACACATCAATTATTGAATCGATTACAATCACAGAAACTTATAATATCTTTGATTTTGAGCTTTATGAAAGTGAAGCCATCAGTTTTGAAACAGGTACTTTTGATGATTTCTGGATTTTTGCAGGAGATGCAGATTGGTTCATTGATAGCAGTACATCTTACGATGGAATTTATTCTGCCAGGTCCGGACCAATCGGTTCGTGGGACTATACTTCTATTTCTGTAGAATTGGATGTTATCGCTGCCGGAGAAATCAGTTTCTGGAAAAATGTATCTTCAGAAGAAGGTTATGATTTTTTATCGTTTTGTATTGATGGATTACCTCAAGGTCAATGGAGTGGTGAAGATGATTGGAGCGAAGAAATTTTCCCGGTAGATATTGGCACTCACATATTTGAATGGAGATACGAAAAAGATGGAAATACAATTGGTGGTGATGATTGTGCCTGGATCGATTACATAATTTTTCCGCTTAATGGTGGAGAGCCTGAATTGAGCGTTGATCCTGCATTTTTCAATAAAGAAATGAGCACAAATCAAATCGAAACGGAAATTCTTTATCTTGCCAATATTGGTGGAGGAATTATTAATTATGAAATCACTCTCAGCGAACCTGTAGATTGGTTGAGTCTTGATATTATTTCCGGTTTACTTGTTGCAGGCGATTCAGATGAAATTAACGTAACGTTTGATACAACAGATCTTGAGATCGGAGATTATGTTTGTTATATTACAATAAATGATGACATTAGAGAAGAGACAGTGATTCCGGTGATGTTATCTGTTATTGAAACCTGTTCAGGAAATGAGCTTTTACCGGCAATTACTGAATTATCTTCTATCTATCCTAATCCATTCAATCCATCAACAACTTTCAGTTTCAGCTTGAAAGCAGATTCCAAAGTATCTATCAATATTTTCAACATTAAAGGTCAGAAAGTAAAAACTCTAATAAATAAAAATCTGAATTCCGGTTATCATAATATTGTTTGGAATGGAAAAGATGAAAATGGTAAAAATGCTCCCACAGGTGTTTATTTTTCATTATTTGATGCTCACGGTGAAATCGAAGATTATACAAGCACCAGAAAGATAATTCTTTTAAAATAGAAACTTGACTTAAGACGGAGTCTTGAGTTAAGTTGAAATGTTTCAGCGGTTTAGGCAAGGTTGTTGGCATAAAAAAATGAGTTTTTTAATAAAATAGCGAGGATAAAGAAGTGTTTAAAACAATTTCTCTCAGTATAATCTTACTTGCTATTTCAATATATTTAGTCGCTATCGATTCATCCGAAGTTTACTTTAAATTCAATATAAATTCCCATTCAGAACTGGAAAAACTGACCAGAATAATCTCGATCGATAATGTTTTTGGAAATGAAGTTTTTGCTTATGCCAATCAAAGCGAATTTGAAGAGTTTCAGAAATTGGGTTATTCTTATGAAATTTTGCCGCATCCCGGAACATTGATTATTCCAAAAATGGCATCTTCACCAGATCAAATGCGTGATTGGGATTATTATCCCACTTATGAAGCTTATGTTGATATGATGTATCAGTTTGAAGCAGATTATCCTGATATTTGTTCTGTTTACAACCTTGGTTTTTCAGTTGAAGGCAGAGAAATTCTGGTTGCTCATATTTCCGATAATCTTATGGAAGAGGAGAATGAACCCGAATTTTTTTATACAGGTCAAATGCACGGTGATGAACTGGTTACATATATTTTATTGCTGAGGTTGATCGATTATCTGACAGAGAATTATGATGTTGATCCTCAGGTTACGAATCTGATAAATAATGTTGATATCTTTATCAATCCTCTTTCCAACCCGGATGGAACTTATGCTGGCGGAAACCACACTGTCTGGGGAGCAACCAGGTACAATGCCAATTCTGTTGATTTGAACAGGAATTTTCCTGACCCGGAAGATGGTCCTCACCCTGATGGAAATGAGTGGCAGCCTGAAACAGTTTTGATGATGGATTTTGCCCAAGAGAATAGTTTTGTTCTATCTTCAAATTTCCATAGTGGAGCAGAAGTTGTGAATTATCCCTGGGATACCTGGGCTCAACTGCATGCTGATGATGATTGGTGGCAGGAAGTTTCTCATACTTATGCCAACACAGTTCACAATTATGCTCCAGCAAATTATATGAGTGGCTTTAATAATGGAATAACAAACGGATTTGCCTGGTACACAATCAATGGTGGCAGGCAAGATTATATGAATTACTTTCATTATTGCAGAGAAATGACTCTGGAATTATCTGATGTAAAACTTCTACCTGAAAATCAACTAAATGCACATTGGGATTATAATAAAGAATCTTTATTACTTTATATGGAGGAATGTCTGTATGGAATTCGGGGAGTTGTAACAGATAGCTATGCACAGCCAATCGAAGCTTTAATCACAGTTTATGATGATAATGGACAATTGCACGATTTTGATAATTCTGAAGTTTTTACCGATCCTGATGTTGGTGATTATCACAGGATGATTGCTCCAGGAACTTATGATATCGAAGTTTCCGCTTATGGATACATTTCCCAAATAGTCGAAGATATTATCGTACAAGATTCTGAAATCCAAGTACTAGATATTATTTTAATTGAAGCACCCACAGTTACTGTAACCGGAATCGTAACAGATGTTGATACTGGATTCCCGATAGAAAATGCAACCGTTGAAATTTTATACATTCCAATAGAACCTGCTACGACAAATTCGGATGGTGAATATATTATTGAAAATGTGGCGGAAGGTACTTATAATTTCCGTGTAACTGCTTTCAATTATGCAAATTACTCTGCGGAAATTGCAGTTAATTCCTCTTCCAATATCATTGATTTCGTGCTGTATGCAAGTATTCACGAAAGTTTTGAAACAGGGAATTTTAATACCTATCCCTGGGAATTTAGCGGAAATGCAGATTGGTATATTGATAGCAGTTGTGCCTATGATGGAATCTATTCTGCAAAGTCCGGAAATATTTATCACAATCAGGTTACTCAGCTTCAAGTAACTTTAGATGTAACTTTTCCATGTGAAATTTCCTTTTTCAGGAAAGTTTCTTCAGAAAGCGGATATGATTATCTTAGGTTCTACATTAATGGTGTTCTTCAAAATGAGTGGAGCGGTGAACAAGATTGGGAACAAGTGTTTTATTTTACTCCTTATGGTGCAAATACTTTTTTATGGGAATATGAAAAAGACAATTCCGTATCTCATGGAGATGATGCAGGTTGGATAGACTATATTGTTTTCCCGCCCAGCAGTATTACAAATGCTGGAAATTTAGAGACTTTATCTTCCCCAGAACTTATTGGAAACTATCCTAATCCCTTTAATCCAACAACAACGATTTATTTCACCGCAGAGAACGCTGAGAGCGCAGAGATAATTATTTATAACTTGAAGGGTCAAAAAGTAAAGACTTTGGATTTGGAGTCGGTGAGTCCCTCGCCGTTTTTTGCCGACGGAGTCGGCTACTCCATAACCTGGAACGGTCGAGACGCAAACAACAGACCTGTCTCATCAGGAATATATTTCTACAAACTCAAAGTAGATGATGAAATAGTAGCAACCAAGAAGTGTTTATTATTGAAGTGATGTAACTCATACTTCCGGGATGTAACTCATACCTCTGGTTTGAGAAAATGTTACTCAAGCAATCATATTTGTGCAACGAAACAAACAAGATTGTTTGTTATACAAAGGATAAAATTAAAAATGAAAAGAGAAATTATTATTTGTCTTATTCTGATAATTCAAATTACATTATTTGCAGTAGATTTTGAAGATGCTGAAAACTGGAAGAAACAGAATCCTTTTCTCGGTCATTATCTCAGCTATGAAGAAACTCAGGTTCAGGTCGATTTCAGGCGTGATTTTTATGTAACGGATCCGCCTGCTGCTCCGGTTCGTCATATTGCA
>JAUWNO010000440.1 GCA_030612605.1 Armatimonadota bacterium | reverse complement strand
GATGATAATTAAACTTCTAAAAGTTTTGCAGAATAGAAAATCTGTTTTAGCATTTCTCTGTAAAACGAGTGTTGCACGAAAGGTATTAAAATATATTTGGAATAATAATTTTCAAATTCAAAAAACAGATATGTATTTAATCGATTCAAAAGAGTATTTTAATGTATCTGTCGATGCTTGCTTATTTGTTTGTCGTTCTGGTAAAGTAAAAGAGAAACCGCATTGCGATGTTTTCAGTAAAATAGATACTAAAACTTTAATCTCAAATATTGGAATAAATAATAGAGAATTATTAGCAAATGTAACAAATTACAAAAAATATTCACATCTTGAAGGAGATGTACATTATATTTGGCGTTCAGGTATCAAACACGATTCTTCAAAAGTTATGGAGTTTGTTTTTAAAAACGGAAAATTTATTAATGGTTTCGGAGAATCGGTAGATTTAGAATTTGATTATTTATACACTCTTTATAAAAGTTCTGATATTTCTAAACAAAATTTAATTAATCCCCGAAAGTGGGTATTGGTAACGCAAAAAGAAATTGGGGCTGAAACAAAATATATAAAAAATGTTGCCCCTAAAACTTATCAATATTTAGAAAAATATTCTGATATTCTATCAAAAAGAAGAAGTTCTATATACAAGAACAAACCTCTTTTTTCGATTTTTGGAGTAGGCAAATATTCTTTTTCAAACTACAAAATTGCAATCTCAGGTTTATATAAAAAAATTCAATTTCAATTATTAAAACCTCTTAACAGTAAACCAATAATGGTTGATGATACTTGCTATATTATTCCGTGCGAATCAGAATTAGAAGCAGAATTACTTTTTAAAGTCTTGAATTCCAAAATTGCGATAGATTTTTTCCATTCATATATTTTCTGGGATTCAAAACGACCTATAACATCTGCAATTTTAAAGAAACTTGATATTCTTAAACTAAGCAGAGAATTAAATTTCAAGCACCTTACAGAAATTATTGAAGCAAAAGCTCAATTAGAGCAAATGACGATACCTTTTGTGAATGCCCTATAACGGCGGCGTGCCACTAAAAAGAAACTCGCAACCGTATCGAAGCGGAACATCGTTTAACACTACGTCCACGGGGACTTGCAAATCTGCAACCCTTGAGGATCGCCTTAACTTTATGCGTATTTCTTATTTCATCAGGATCATTTTTTTCGTTGAGATATATGTTCCTGATTTCATTTTATAGAAATATACTCCGCTGGATACACTTTCGTTGTTGTCATTTTTCCCATTCCAGACAACCGAATGATTTCCAGCTGGAAGAATCGTAGTTTCCGGGTTGAAAGGATTCGGATAGTTATATCCAAGAACAGCAATCGATGGAATTTCATTGTTGTTGTTTCAACCGTCCCGGTCGAAACATTAGTAGCAAATAAGTTGGTTTTTCAGTTCAAATAGTTTTCTGTTCTTCGTTTTATTTCAAGCATTTCATCTTTTTTACGAAGGGTGTCTCTCTTATCATAGAGTTTCTTGCCACGGGCAAGAGCTAAAGTCATTTTTGCAAGTCCCGCATCATTGATATAAAAATCTTTAGGAATTAATGTCATTCCTCTTTCTTCAACCTGATATTTTAGTTTCTTAATTTCCCTTTTATTCAATAGTAATTTTCTCTTTCTTTCCGGGTCATGATTGTATATATTTCCCTTTTCATAAACACTTATATGCAGATTATGAAGCCAGATTTCATTATTTTCAATTTTAGCAAAACTATCTTTAAAATTAAGTTTCCCCGCCCGGATAGACTTAATTTCTGTTCCCTTCAAAATAATTCCTGCTTCCAATTCCTGAAAGAAATAATAATTGTGTGCTGCCTTACGATTCTTAAAAATCTTCATACTTACCTCAAGTTTGATATTTTCTTGCAAGTCATCTTTGTCAAACAGTTTTAACTTTCCTTCTATTCATCCACGAATTACACGAATGAACACGAAGAAAAAATAGTGATCAAATTACACTGTATTTCCAAACCTTGAAAAGGCTTAAGAGACTTTTCTTCCTGCTGAACCTTTTCAACGGTTAAACTCAAGATAGGCAATATAACCATTGAAAATATTTATTTGCAAGAGTTCCTCTGTATGTAAAGCTTTTTCAAGGTTGCTTCATTTAGTTTTGCGAAATTCTTTATCTGTGTCTATCAGTGAGAATCCGTGAGCTAAGTAGTAAGCAGTATCTTATCAGGGATTATCAGGGATTAATGGTTGACAAAATAATCTTCTTTTTTAAAAAAGAGTTTG
>JAUWNO010000015.1 GCA_030612605.1 Armatimonadota bacterium | reverse complement strand
TGGAATTTTAGCTGGAGATGAGAATCTCAGTGATATTCTTCTTCTGGATGTAACTCCACTTTCTCTTGGCATTGAAACTCTGGGTGCTGTGATGACAACTCTCATAGAAAGAAATACCACGATTCCAACCAAGAAAAGCCAGATTTTCTCAACAGCAGCAGATAATCAACCTGCTGTATCCATTCACGTTCTTCAGGGTGAACGCTCTATGGCAAATGATAACCGAACTCTGGGCAGATTTGAACTCACAGGCATTCCGGCAGCTCCACGTGGTCTTCCTAAGATCGAAGTAACTTTTGATATCGATGCCAATGGAATTTTACATGTTCATGCACAAGATAAGGGAACCGGAAAAGAACAATCTATAAAAATTGAAAGAACCGGAACTTTGAGCGAAGAAGAAATCGAAAGAATGGTGAAAGATGCTGAAGCTCATGCTGATGAAGATAAGAAACAGAAAGAAGCTATCACTGCTCGAAATGAACTTGATACTTTGATATTCTCAACCGAAAAAAGTCTGGAAGAATATGGTGAAAAACTCTCTCCGGATGAGAAAAAGACAGTTGAAGATGCTATCAAAGAAGCAAAAGAAAAACTGGAAGAACTCACAAAAAAATCTGCTTCTAAAGAAGAATATGAAGCAGTTCGAGATGAACTTGCCAAAAAGGCTCAGAAAATCGGTGAAATCATTTATGCAGAAATGCAGAAACAACAGGCTGCTCAAGGTGCAGGAGCAGATCCGGATATGAAGGATGCAGGTTTTGATCCGAACAAAATGGGCGCACAGCCCAAACCGGAGGAAACCAAAGAAGAAGGACCGGTTGATGCTGATTTCGAAGTTGTGGACGAGGATAAATAACTTACCTCCCGAAAGTATTCGGGACAAAGATTTGGGAAGTTTTTTAGTTAATTGGTTGGACTTGACTCGCAGAGCAGCGTGAGTTGAGAACAACCTGTCTCTGAAATGGTTGCAATCCTCGACTCACATTCCCTTCGGTCATTGCGAGTCGAGTCTTGCTTTAAATGGTTTCATAGGAGTCCAACCAAGAATATTGAAATCAATTGAAAGGGTTTAGCAGGAAGAAATACTTTTAAACCCTTTCAAGGTTTAATTGCTTTAAAGGAAAACAATGGCAAAAAGAGATTATTATGAAGTTCTGGGAATAAGTAAAAATGCCACCGATTCTGAGATAAAAAAAGCTTACAGAAAACTGGCAATGAAATATCATCCTGACAAAAACAAAGATGACAAAACTGCTGAAGAAAAATTCAAAGAATCATCTGAAGCTTATGAGGTTCTTTCTGACAAAGATAAAAAACAGCGATATGATCAATTTGGTCATGCCGGATTAGAAGGTGCATTTGGTGGTGGTGGATTTTCCTGGGGTGATTTTACTCATGCTGGTGATTTCTCAGATATTTTTGGTGGTGGTGGTTTGGGCAGTATTTTCGAATCTCTTTTTGGTGGAAGTCCTTTTGGAGGTAGATCCCGCTCTGGAAGAAGTAATCGCGGTGAAGACCTTCAGATAAGTATTTCGCTTACCCTGGAAGAAATTTCAAAAGGTATTGATAAAAAGATAAAAATCAGTGTGAAAGATACTTGTGAATCCTGCAATGGAACAGGTTCTGCAGATGGTGAAGTGAAAACCTGTCATCAATGTCACGGTTCGGGACAGGTAATGCAGACAACTCGTTCTCTATTTGGTCATATGCAGACAGTTGTAGCTTGCCCTTCGTGTCGTGGTGAGGGAAAGATCATAAAAAATAAATGCCTTAAATGCAGTGGTGAAGGTAGAGTTCCCAAAACAAAAACCATAAATGTACACATGCCTGCTGGAGTATCTGAGGGTCAATATATTCGGTTGAGAGGGCAGGGAAATCGCGGTAAAAGACGTGGCACAAATGGCGATATTCTCGTTCTGGTTCATGAAAGAGAGCACAAAATTTTCGAGAGAAACGATGCCAACCTTATTTGTGAATATCCTATCAGTTTTTCGCAAGCAGCTTTGGGCAGTGAAATCCTGTGTCCAACCCTATCAGGGAAAGTGAAAATGAAAATCCCTTCAGGAACTCAATCTGGTAAAGTATTTCGGTTGAGATCCCAGGGTCTGCCACATGTGAACAGTGTTTATCACGGTGATCTTTATGTGAAAGTTCTGGTTATCACTCCTACGAAGCTTAATTCAGAAGAAAAAGAACTCTTAAAAAGATTAGGAAAATTTGATTCTGAAAAGAAACTGAGACCGGAAAAATCCTTTTTCAGCAAATTGAAAGAGTTCTTTGTATAGAAATAAATCTTTGATATAAGTCATTCACTTTTTTGTGAGTGACTTTTTTTTATTGAAATTAACAGTTAGGATAAATCAAGTTGACAGATAAAGATTGCTGTACTTATTAATCCTTCTAGTTATTTGTAGAGGATGAAATGAAGCTGAAACAAAAATTCAAAAAGAGCGTAAATCATCAGAAAATATTTTTAATCCCAATAAGATATGACCTACATGATTTATTAGATGATGTTTCACAGAAATCAATTATTGGAAGTAAAACTCCAGAGGAGGTATCCTTTGAGAATGTTGAACTCTTGAGGGTTAGCTAAACATTAGCTTATACAACTGTTATTTTTGTCTAGACAAAGGAGGTGCACTATAGGTGCTTCTAACTTGGAAATGGTGTTTAATAAATTCGTAATTTAAAATTGAGAACCGGAAATTAAAAAATATAAGGAGGTTTTTAGTGGACTTTTTATCACTTGCAATGGATACAGCAAAGTCGCTGGGAGCGGATTACGCTGATATCCGCATTCAAAAATCGCATACGGAAATGATTTACCTGCGAAACCTGAGCCTGAAGAACACATCTCTGCAAGAAGTGTATGGTTATGGAATCCGGGTATTCAAAAATGGTGCCTGGGGTTTTGCTCACAACAACGTCTTTTCACATGATGCAGTTAACGAAACTGTGAAGAAAGCGTTTGCAATTGCTCAGCAGTCAGGACGCATCCGTCATGGGAAAGGACTTGTGTTAGCACATGAACGTGGCTACATTGATACTTACAAAACGCCTTTCAGCATCGATCCGTTTGATGTACCGCTTTCGGAAAAAGTGGAACTGATGATGGAGGTAAATAAAACCATGCTCAACTTCGCTGAGATCAAGCTGGCAATATTCATGCTGGAAAGTCGCAAAGATGAAAAATTATTTGCTTCAACTCTTGGCAGCAGATTGGATATCCAAACAGTTTATATCGAACCAACTTTCACAGCTACCGCTGTTGCAGAAGGTGACAGTCAATCCCGCACCTTCAGCCTTGGAGGACAAGCACGCGGATGGGAGTGGGTACGCAGTTTGAACCTGACCGACAAAGCTGTGCAAATAGCAGAAGAGGCTATCATGAAAGTTCATGCTGATTCTCTGGGAGCAGAAGAACGTCGCGATCTTATTCTTGATCCAAATCATACAGCACTTACAATGCATGAATCAGTTGGTCATCCTACCGAACTGGATCGCGTCTTGGGTTGGGAAGCTGATTTTGCCGGTATCAGTTTTGCTACTCCTGAGAAATTGGGAAATTACCAATATGGTGCCAAGATCGTGAACTTTGTGGCTGATAACACTCTGGAAGGTGGATTGGCTACTGCCGGTTATGATGATGATGGTGTTCCCAACCAGAAGTGGTATATCATAAAAGACGGGATTCTGAACGAATATGGCAACACTCGCGCCACTGCTCCTTTCATCGGCATGGAAATGAGCAGGGGATGTAACCGGGCTACAAATTATTACGACTTCCCCATCAATCGCATTCCAAATCTCTACCTGCAGCCGGGTAAAGAAAAACTTACACCTCAGGAATTGATCGCAGATACAAAAGATGGTGTATACATCGAAGGACGAGGTTCCTTTTCTATCGACCAGCATCGTGTGAACTTCCAATTTGGTGGTGATATGTTCTGGGAAATTAAGAATGGTAAGAAAATCCGACCTCTTAAAAAAGTTATATACAAATCCAACAATCCTGAATTCTGGAATAGTGTTGATGCCATTTGTGATGAGCGCTTCTTTCAAACTTTTGGTATAGCAAATTGCGGAAAAGGACAACCTGGACAAAGAGGTCGTATGACTCACGGAGGTTCTTATGCCAGGTTCCGTAATATCCGCGTAGGAGGTTCCCAATGATAACCAGAGATCAAATGCAAAAAGCTGCCGAGTTCATTCGTAAAAACTGCCGGGCATCAGATTTCGCTTTTGGGATCAATGGCTCTGATAATCTGTTAACCCGTTTTGCTCAGAATGGCATCACCCAGCATATCACAGGTGAGAATCTACGGGTAAGCCTGGAAGTTGCTTTCGATAATAAAACCGGTACCGCTACAGTGAACAGGTTAGATGATGATTCTTTGAAATACCTGATCAGAACATCTGAGAATATGGCAAAATTGAACCAACCCGATCCCGAATTCATCGCTTCAGAACCTGCTCATGAACTTCCTGAAGTGAACAATTATTCCGACAGAACTGCTGAACTTACTGTAGAAAAAATTGTGGATGCTGTTGTAAAATGCGTGAATAATGCCAAAGCTAAAAATGCCAAAGTTTCCGGTATTTCAGAGAAGAATATTCATAATACATTCCTGTACACAAAAAATGGTTTTGAGGGCTTTGATCAATCCACCAGTTTTTCACATTCTATGACCATGAAAAAGGAAGGAGTGGAAACTAAAGTATCGAAATCAGTAAAAGATTATAACAAATTCAATATGAGCGGATTGATAGAGCAATTGAATTCACAATTTGATTCGCTCCAAAACCCGGTGCAATTGGCAAAGGGTCGTTATCCTATTATCCTGCGACCGGCAGCAGTGCTGAACTGGCTGGTTTATCTCATCTGGACTTTTGATAGAAGGACTGCTGACGAGGGACACACACCCTTCACAGACCAGATCGGAAAACAATTCTTCGGAGAAAAATTCTATTTCCGTTCAAGATTGGACGATCCTGATCTTGCCACCAGTAAGTTCAGTTCTGATGGCATACCAGGTGCTAATATGGATTGGATCATAAACGGTGTTATAAAAAATATGAGTGCCACACGTTATTATGCAAAATTAAAGAACCTGAAAGCAGCACGACCCTTTA
The DNA here is from genome assembly GCA_030612605.1 of Armatimonadota bacterium. Lineage (GTDB taxonomy): Bacteria > Cloacimonadota > Cloacimonadia > Cloacimonadales > TCS61 > JABMPU01. Next base: position 9,629 of record JAUWNO010000015.1, on the reverse strand, counting down.
ATGTAATTGTGGAAGGTGGAACAGCTACTGAAGAAGAAATGATGAAGCAAGTCGATCGTGGCGTGATCGTGAACCGCTTCTGGTATATTCGACCTATAGACCGTAAAACCGGTGAATGGACAGGTTTGACTCGCGACGGTGTTCTTTATTTTGAAAACGGGAAAATCCAGAAATCTGTTACGAATTTCCGTTGGAACGAAATTCTGCACGATGCAACCAAACGCATCCTGGCTTTGGGACCAAGCATCCAACAGGAATATTATGCCAGAATTCCAGCAATGTTGATAGATGATTTCAACTTTGTGGATGTGACGACATTTTGACAGTTCACGGATTAACAATGATTTAGTTTAATAATTAAACTTGGTAATATACTGTATTTTTATCATTGAAATCTAAACTTCCGTCTTAATTCGTTCATCTGATAAAAAGGAATTTTTCTTTCGCGTTGTAACCGTCCAACAACAATTGCTGGTGAAATATTCATTTCATGTGCAAAATCTTTTAAAACTATTTCTGAAAATGTACTATTAGAAGTAATAAAAGCCAGCCACTTCTTAATTGGAATAAGGAATTCTCTGGCAAACGCATCTGCTTCATTTTCTTTTTTACCTTCTTTCTTCTTCTCTTCAATAAAGATATCACGCTTTCCATGAAGAAGTATATGCCCCGCTTCATGAAAAAAGCTAAACCAGAAATAATCCTCATACTTTCGATACAAAGACAATTGAATAAGCGCTTTCTGAGGTGTGAGCCAGCGAGTAGCCCCATAAACAGGGACACCTTTTAACTGTGGTATAAAAACCACCGCAACACCGGCATCAGCACATAAGCCAATCAAGTCTTTTTCAAAATTCTCTGGAGCTTTTTTCGTAAACGGCGAAATTTTTTTTAGAGCTTTTATAAATTTTTCTTTATCATACGGATTACAGTATATTCTCTGAGCTTCAATTTCTCCTCTACGAAGCCAAACAGAATTAGCTTCAGGTTTTCTCTCGAATGCTGGTGATTGCTTATATGCTGTATGTTTTTTTAACCAAATATTCTTCCACTCTGTAGGTGAATTTACACCGAAAAAAATCAATACTTCTGATAATTGAGCTATCTCATCTTTAATATTCGGAATCCATCCAAGTTTAATCATTTCTCTTATTGGCATTGATTTTAACCAATCAATATATGTAGATAATTTTTCTCTTTCTCTAACAGATGCAAGATATTCACTATATCTTTTTTGTCGATTGTTCCAAAAAGATGCAGGAGTTCCAAATACTCTTTCAAGTTGTATTGCAGTGTCAGGAGTTATCGCTGTTTTTCCTTTTAAAATTTCATTTATAGTCTTTTTGGGTCTTCCCATTCTTTCTGCAAGTTCAATTTGAGATATACCTTTTTCTTCAAGAAGATCCAATATTGTTCCCCCTGGACAACTTACTGATTTCGGAAAATATTCATTTTTTATATTATTTGCCATGATAATCTCCTATTTCAATTATTTCAAGTGCCAATATTTTGTTCGTATCCAGCCAACCATCTTTAGAAATTGGCAATGGGTCTCCAATTGGTTTAATAACTAACCTTGTAGGATGCTCTAAGTCAAGTCCCCATTGTCCTTTTCTATTCCCTCTTAAAGCATGCAATCTGCCTGGTAGTTTTGATAATACTGCCATATTATCAGCATCTAATATATCATCCAAACGTTGTTTTAACTTTCCTGATGCCTTCTCACACTGTTTTCTAACCCTTGAATTCCCAAATATAATCTTCATAGAATTCTGTTAACCCTTTCCGTTAACAATAATGTTGATTATCTCTTAACTGTCAATTTATTTTTTATTTTAAGTTTGGATTTAAACATCACACGATAAATATATTTTCCGTTCGTTTCCAAACTCCATTTTTGACCTTGAAAAAGATTACACACAGAGGAATTCTCTCAAATCGATCTTTTCAAGGTTAAATGCTCTGTAAAATTTTCTTCAGTTCAGCCAGCATGCTTTTGTAGTGAGTTCCTTTCCAATAAATATTCCCGCACTTCCTGCAAACTTTAAAATCTGTGTGATCTTCATAAATAAATTCCGGAACTAAATCTTTGACTTTTTCCCTTGAAATCCCGTAAAGTCGTTTATTGCACAACAAACAACGCGAAAATGTGTATTGTTCATTAAAAGTAATTATCTCTTTCAACTCTTTAATTTGTTCTAAATGTTTATCTGCTTTAATTAAGATTCGTGAAAATTTCAGGTTGGATTTTGCCTGTTTTGCGCTTCTGGTTAAAATAATTCTTCTTTCTTTCTTCGCCAATCTAATCATATTATGAAAACTAATACTTTTATAAATCGCAGCATCATAACCCAGCATCCGCAGCCATTTTGCTAATCTGTTCAGGTTTTCTGTGAGCAGAAATTTTGGTTTAAGAGCATCTTTCAATTGCGGAAACCTCATAAATAATTTTTATAAAAGGAGACTTGGCTTATTTCATTGGATTAGCAAACTCATTTGAAACTAAACCTTGCGAATGGTCGAGGAATGATAACTTCGCAACGGTTGATTCCTATTTCCTGACCATTATGGAGGTTTCGTTCCTCAGCAAGACTTGACTCGCAATGACCGAAGGGAATGTGAGTCGAGAATTGCAACCATTTTTAGACAGGTTGTTCTCGACTCGCACTTCGTCACGAGTCAAGTCCAACCTTTATAAATTCTTCTGTTTTCATTTAAAATGAACTATCAAGTTCTGACAGTAAGACACTGAATAGAGTCCATCCGTAAAGCATGTTTTTTTGATTTCTAACTCCCCTGACCCCTCTTTGCAAAAGAGGGAAAATATTGATGAATCCAGAGGATTCTAGTTTTCATTCTCCCCTCTCCAATAATCTCAAGAAGTCCTTTTAATCTCCCTTTGTTAAAGGGAGAATCAAAGAGGGTTTAAGAGAGGGGCTGGGGGTGAGTTTACGGACAAGCACTAATCAATCAAACTTTCCAACTTCAAAAAAAGTTGTGATTTCAGGAACACCGGAAACTTTTGCTTCCTGCAAAGTGCCCTGAAAAAGAACTCTCCCATTATCAAGAAAAATGATTCTATCTGCGATCCTGTGAATGCTTGCCAATTCGTGTGTTACAATAATAATGGTCATTTTCAATTGGTTTTTCAGCTTTAAAAGAAGTTCATCCAGAGAGGCACTTGTCAGCGGATCCAAGCCAGCAGAAGGCTCATCACAAAACAGAAGCGGAGGATCGAGAGCAATAGCGCGAGCCAAAGCTGCCCGTTTTTTCATACCACCGGAAAGTTCGGAGGGAAACAACCTGATAGCGTGTCCCAGATTTACCAGGTTCAATTTTACTTCTATAATTTTCGCAATAATTTCATCCGGCAGATTCGTGTGTTGTTCCAACGGAATAGAAACATTATCAAAAATCGAAACAGAATTCAGAAGAGCACCATTTTGGAAAAGCATACCGATTTTTTCTAATATTTTATCAAATTCAACTTCATCCATTGTCGTGATTTCTTTGCCAAAAATAGTTACTGAACCTCCGGCAGGTTCGAATAAACGCAAAATATTCTTGATCAGAGTAGTTTTCCCGCAGCCGCTTCCACCCAGAATAACAGTTACTTCCTGGGGATAAAATTCGACACTAACTCCATCCAGAATGACCTTATCGTCATACTTTGCTACCAGGTTTTCTACTTTAATAATCGGTTCTCTCATATTAAGAATACCAAACTGAACAATGCGTCTAAAACGATTACTGCAAAAATGGAGGCAACTACAGAAAGAGTAGTAGCTTTGCCGACTCCTTCGGCACCACCTGTAACTTTAAAACCATAATAGCTGCCAATTATAACAATAACCCAGGCAAAGAAAACACTTTTACTCAAACCAATCAGAATATCCTTTAAAGTAAGAACATTGATCACCTGAGTATAGAAAGAAACCACACTCAAATCTAAATATGTAATTCCTACAATCAATCCCCCCAGAATGCCAAGAATTGTAGCCATGGTAACTAAAAGCGGCATACAAATCGTAATAGCATGAAACTTGGGAACCACAATATAGCGGATAGGATTTATCGCCATCATTTTCAGAGCATCGATTTCTTCAGTCACTTTCATGGTGGCGATTTCAGAGGCAATTGCAGAACCGCTCCTACCTGCAACAATAATTGCAGTCATCATTGGTCCCATCTCTCTAACCATGGAAATAGCAATAAGATCTGCCACAAAAATATTCGCACCAAACTGCCTGAGTTGTGCCGCAGACTGCAAAGCCAGAATCAAACCTAAAACTAATGAGAGCAAACCAATGATACCAAGTGCATCTACACCAATCAAAAGACTCTGCTGAATTACCGAACCTTTTCGCTGCCCTTTCCTATCGAAAATCCCTATAAAAGACCAATATGCAATATCTGCTGAAAGATACATGGCATCCCTGAAATTATCCAGCCAGTTATACAGGCTTGCACCCAACATCACAAATATATTGGCTTTTTCCGCTGGTTCAGGTTCCGGCATTTTTTCGGCTGAGAAGGTTTCAATCGAAGCATTAATATCTTCTGCAACATTGATGAGCTTTGGTGAGAAATCTTTTAATTTCAGCTTTATCTCATCAATAAATGCTACACCTGCACTATCAATGGATTTCACACTTTGAAGGTCAATAAATTCAATTTCTGAGATCTTGATTCTGGAAAATTCAGCTAATAGATCTGTTGTAGTGAATTTGGTTACATCGCCTTCGAGAAAAAGCGTTTTGTTTTTGTATTCCATCTTCTATCGTAAAATATATGTTATTCTTAAAAATAGTGTATGTTCAGATATGATGTAATCATCTTCAACTTGTTTATTTCTAAGTTTTATCTTGTAATCCAGAGAAATGTATTTAAAAAGCTTTATGTTGAAAACATTTTCCCATTCCATGGAATTTTTCTCCCCTTTTTCGAATGGAAAGAGAAAATCAGCATTTGTACTGTAACTGAGATTAAAAGGTAATTGGAAACTACCGACAACTGAAATTTCTGTTCCTTCTTTATAAACAGATTCTTCTTCTAAATAAACTCGATAATCTAAACTATCCGTATGAGAATAATTAAATACATCATTATTGATATCCTGTCGCATTCCAAATCCGGTTCTCAGGTAAAGACTGGCTTTGGGGTAACTTAAAACTCTTAAGTTAATCCCCAAACCTTCTTTCAGTACGATAGGGAAAAAGTGAGATTTTATCTCAACTTCATTTACATTCTGCCCTTGAATTATGTTCCCATCCACATCCTGCTTAATAAAATTGAATTTATCAGAGCTGTAATAATTTTCTTTGAAAAAGTGTGAATTCATATCCAACCGGGAATAAAGACCTAATTTTTCCCAGAAATAGTAAATAAGTGTATTCTTCAAATCCATATCATCAGAAGAAATTCTGAAATCGCTATCAGGATTTTTAGTGGTTCCCAACTCTGTTAGATTCTTCAAGGTATAATGAATCGGGAAATTATCATAAATCAATCTATTATCCAATTGGAGGTTCATAGTGATCGTAGTTTCATACTCATCTTTATTGCTTTCATTATCACTGTTAACATTCATATTCGCATGAATGGCACTGTTGAATTTTATTTTCTGCAGGGCTGCCAGAGTGACATCTTCTTCCAATACACCTGCACCAACCATATTAGTAGGATTATCATCTTCATCTGTACCCACCACGATAGTTAATCTTTGAGTCTTTCCTTCTGCAATATAAATAGTTGTGAAATCCCTGTAAGTATTGAAGGGTTCATTATTAATCGTTACTTTGTATAAAGCCGGTTTTAAAACCCAGATCTTTTGCTGTTCCCCGATTTCTTCTTCCACCGGGAATTCCGAACCGAAACTCTCCCCGCTTTCAACATCAAAAATCTCATACCGGACTTTGGCGAAATTTCTTTTCTCATCAATGACATCCACCAGCAAACAGCCCCAATCCGGTTCGATAATGGTTTTATATCTTGGTACGATTTTTATACCCTTCTTTTCCATCATCTGGTTCAGATTTCCGGAACCATATTTGATGCTGTAAATGCCTTCAGCAAGAGGAATGGCATCTCCGATTTTACCTGTAACCTCATAATTATATTTATCATAGATCTTGTAATGAGGTTCATCATCGGTTTTGGTTATTGCCGGCAGGAGTAAAAGACCTGTTCCACTGGAAATCTCTTCATCTTCAGCAATTTCTACAAGTAATGAATCTATAACCTCTGCTTCTACTTCCTCAATAGTTTTAGATAATTCCTCTTTAAAAAAATGGTTAGCAATTTTTATGAAGAATTTATCTGATTCGGTTAAAATCAAATCATTAATAACCTGAACAAAAGTATCCATTTCTTCATCAAGAAGAACCTCTTCTTTATTCACTGAATGATGAACAATAATGATATCTTCATCTATTTTTTTAAGATAAAAATCCATATTCAGATGCGCCTGTTTGAAATATTCGGATTGATATAATTCGATATTATTTATGGTCGTATTTATTTCGAAATCCGGTTTCTCAGCATAAAATTCCCTTTGAGCTCGTTTGAAAATATTGTACTTGTTAAGTCGTTTCGTAATAAGATCCGGAATAATATCAGAAAGTTTAACTCCCCAGAGGTCATAATCAGAATAAGTGATTTTAGGACCGAAATGCCTGAGAACAATCTGTTTCCTGCTATAAGTTTGAGGGATTTTAGTGTCCATTATCATCACGGACAAATCAAAAGGTTTATCCTGGAAAAGCTCCTCTTTTTCGGAGTGGGAGAAATATTCCAGAATATAATAATTCCTTGTTATTAGTTCGCCGGCAGCGCAACTGAATAGAAATAAAATTATGATAACCGGAAAAATTTTTAAGATTCTTTTCATAATTGTTTCCTTATTGTTTCTTTGTTCTTAAAAGAATTGATGGATTTTCACTTATCTGTCGCGAAAATTCATTCAAATAATCAACTGTTTCTTTTAACATTTCAAGAGTTTGTAAAATATCCTGACGACTCTTCAGGATAGTAAGATCAATATGTAAAAACGCCTCGTTCGCCTGATTAATTGCTTTATTCAGATCATTGATTAATTGGTCTAAGTCAGCTTTGGCAATATCAGATGTCACCTTTTCCGCATTAACCAGAATATTATCGATTTCTTCAGATTGGAGAAGAGCGTTAAATCTTTTCATAGATTCATTTGCAGATTCGGTAAATTCAGCAAGATAATAAATTGTGGAATCTAAATCTGTAATCGCATTCGTTATAGGATCGCGATTTGCTTCAATAAAAATATCTATATTGGAGATAATTTTGGCAATTTTTTCCTGATTTTCCTGATTTGTCAGTTCAGCAATATTATTTAGAACTGTTTCCAGTTTTTCAGCAATTATCTCTGCTTTTCCCGTAATACTATCAAGAACGGATTCTCCGGGCAAAATATTTGATCTCGGTTCCAGGAGTTTAGCTTCGTTTGTTCCTCCGCTCAGTTCTATCTGTTTGAGACCAGTAATACCAACCGGAGCCAAGGTTGCCAGAACATCTTCTTTTATTGGAGTGCCTTGTTTCACGCTGATTTTGACTATCACCATCTTGATGTCCTCTTTATCAATCTTGATGTCGTCAACCCTGCCCACACTTATACCATGATATTTTACTTGTCCTCCCACCTGCAGACCAATAACAGAAGTATCCTCATAATGGATATAATACACATCACGCTTTTCTAACAATTTATTTCCTGCAACCACTACCAGAAACACTATCAACAGAACTGAAGAAAAAGCAATAAAAACTCCCAACCTAAATTTTTGCGCCTTACTGACCATTTTTTTCTCCTTAATTGTTCGCAGAAAATAAAATAAAATTCTACCGTGTCAAGTAAAACATATAAAGGTATGATTAGAAATCTTTAAATTCATTTCCGAAAAACTAAAATAATGCACTGATATTACCAGTTTCTTCGGTTTTTTGACTTTCAGATAAACTATTGAAACAATTATAAATTTCTTTAGATTATTTTGCTCTCTTATTTGAAAAGTATTTTATGCTCTGCTTGTTCCTACGCTCAAAATCTGTTAAGCTTAAATTTTACACTTTAACTCATTTTGACGCAGAAGTGTGGAAACGGGCAATACCATAGGAAAAATTAGCTGCTAAAATATTATTTCTACCCAAATGCTCAACCTGAAAGTTTTAATCTTCAAATCTTTTTTCTTATCATGGCTCCAATCGTAATTACTGGTTAAGCCGCCGCGGATATCTTTACTGAATTTGTAAGAAGCACCCGGTGTAATCGTGAAACTGATCATATCTCTATCAACTATCAAATCTTCTCTGCCTTTGATAGTTTTGTAAACTTGTTCCAGGTTGAATCCGATATCTGCAGAAACTTCATTTTCGAACTGGATTTTTCCCAAAAGCGGAATTTTTATTCCTTTTGCAGCAGAAAATGTCCAACCGAAATTACTGTTAATCGATTTTCTGGTCTCCTTATGAATAACATCATCAGTTTCATAAAAAGTGGTATTTTTAGTTTCATTATAGTTCAGCGAAATACTGCTGGTAATATTATGTACCCAATTTCCATTCCAGGAAACCAGGGGTCGGAAAGAAACCACCTTCTGTTCGGATTGCGGTTTATCCGAATTGATATTTCCTGAAAAAGTCTGACTTTTTGTGAGCACATAACTACTTGCAATACGAGAGCTTGTGAGAATATTTTCAGCTTTTATTATCCTCTCAAATTCGGTGAGCGTAATTCCTACATCCGGAAAAACAGTGCCAACTGTCTTTTTACTTACATTTCCAAATGTTTTTCTAATATCTTTAGAGAACCTCCAACTGGTTTGTAAATTGCGTAAAATTGGAAATCCCGTGGAGGCTGTAATTTTATCATTATTATTTTTCAGTTTGATCTCTTCTTCTTTCAAAATATGTGGAAGACCCAATTGATAAGCAAAACCCGGTCTTTCATCCCGCTGCTCATAATCTGTTTTATACGTATTGTTATAAGTTAACTTGATGTTCTGCAAATTGCTGATATATGCAAAAGCTCTCAGGAAAATGCTAATACTTTCTTCTTCTTTTTCAGCAGGAGCTACTTCAGTGCTGTCTATTATCGTTTCTTCTTCTTCCAATTCTTCTCCCGGTTCTTCTCTGAGAGTTGTTTCTTCTTTCTTTTCCTCTTCTTTTACTTCTTCTTCTTTTTCTTCTTCACCTAACTCTTCGTCTGCTTTTTGCTCTAATTCTCTTCCTAAACCTTCTGTTTTACCAATTTCTGTTCTTCCTTCATCTTTAAAACCGGTTCCTTCAGTTTTTTCTTCTGTTTTGACTGGTAGTGTTTTTGAAACAGGTTTTTGGAACTTACTGGTTAAGCTCATCAAAAGATCATAGTTTTTCAGTGTAAAGCATCCTCCAATATTCCGGGAAAACCTACCTTCATACTTAAATATATCTTCCTCTCCTGTAGTTCCCTGCGAGATTTTTTTATGGGTTTCTACATAATTTACATCAGAATCGAAATTAAAAGAGAATATTTTATCCAAATATGTTGGAGAATAATCAAAATCAATTACTTGATTTCTATCTTTTTCTTTACCTACCGGAATATCATAAATTGTATT
>JAUWNO010000575.1 GCA_030612605.1 Armatimonadota bacterium | reverse complement strand
AAGCAGGAGAATGGTTTCATGTTCCTGCTCCGCTTATTCCAATTATCAGAACGGAAATGCCAGGTTTAGAGGCAGTTGCACCTACAGAACGCAGCAGCATTAAGATTAATTTCAACAATAATGATCACTCCATTAATAATGTGATTTTTACCGAGCAGGATTTTTTTGATATATTCACAATTAATATTATCAGCGGAGAAGGGAAATCTGCCTTGGAAGAACCTTATAAACTTTTATTATCCGAGAAAGAAGCAAAAAAGATATTTGGTGATGAAAATGCAGTCGGAAAGCAGATAACAGTTGATAATGAATATGCTTTTACTGTTGCCGGAATATTCAGTGATTTTCCTGAAAATTCACATTTGTCGTTAAATGCTCTTTCATCTTTTAAAAACAGAAAGATCATGACAGGAGCAGAAGATTTTTATGAAAACTGGAGTAATTGGAACTATCAGACTTATGTTCGTTTGTCTGACGGAAAAGACGCAGGTGAAGCAATTGAAATATTTAACACCGCCTTTAAAAAAAATATGGCTGAAATAGACCCGGAAAGATCAGAAGTTGCTTTTAATCTGAGACATTTACGAGATATTTATTTTTTTAAAGATCTGAATAAGAATGATTTTTGTAAACACGGTAATATGCAGTATTTATTACTTTTTTCTACGTCGGCAATCCTGACATTGATTATTGCAATTATCAATTTTATAAATCTTTCTACTGCCCGTTCGGGTCTCAGAGCAAATGAAATTGGAATTCGCAAAGTAAATGGAGCACGAAAAGGAGATCTTATAAAACAATTTATGGGAGAATCTTTTTTTGTTTCAGTCTGTTCTTTTGTCATAGCAATTGTTCTTACAGAGTTACTTCTTCCTCAATTCAATAAAATTATCGATAAAGAACTGGTTTTCAATTTATTCAATAGTCCTTTCTATATTTTATCTTTGATTGGAGGAATGTTCATCATTGCAATTCTCACAGGATTGTATCCTGCTTTTTTTATGTCTTCATTCAATACAATATTTATCCTGAAAAAAGAAAATATAAGAGGGAAACGCGGCATAAGATCGAGACGGTTTTTGATGGTTTTCCAATTTGTAATTACAATTTCACTGATTTTGGGAACGCTTATCATCTATTCACAAATGAAATATATGGTTAATAAAAATCTCGGCTATGATAAAGAACACATTTTATATTTTTGGATGAATTCGGATTTGAAAGAGCACGATGAATCCCTCAAACAGAAATTATTGGAAAACACTAAAATAAAAGAAGTCGCTGTTGTTCATTCATTACCCGGCAATTTCATAATGGAATGGGGACGCAACCTGGATAGCGGAAAGCATTTAATCTTCTTCAGTGTACCCTGTGATGAGGATTATATTAACCTTCTAAATTTAGAAATAGTTGAAGGTCGCAGTTTTGATTCTGATCTGGAATCGGATAAGAATGCCTTTATTATCAATGAAGCGCTTTCTAAAAAATTTGATTTAAAGGATCCTCTGACCGAAAGCATAAATGGAAATAAGATCGTAGGAATAGTAAAAGACTTCACTTTCCAGAGTTTAC
>JAUWNO010000313.1 GCA_030612605.1 Armatimonadota bacterium | reverse complement strand
GTATCGTTTTTATTTGAATAAGAATAAGCAAGCATTTTGATAGTTTTGGAACTATCGGGTGCAATATCTTCTAATTCTAAAAATTCGATAATGGATTCATCCAAAATGTTATCAAAATGAACTCTTATTTCATCTATTGAGATAGTAATATTTGTTAGATCTGTTGTGTCAATAGTATCTGCATTGATCTTGAACAAAAGTGAATTAAGATTTTTTACTGAATTGATGTCGGTCATATCAAATGTGTTGGGATTTAACAAATTAAAGTCTCTTACGATATAAGATTTATTTTGAGCTTTTTTGAATAGTTTGACCCAGCAGCTTGCTTTAAATTTTTTAATTTGTTCTAATTTATCTTCTAATTTTTCTTTTTTGATATGCTTCTTATAAAATTTTTTGGCTGCCTTTTCATCTGTTTTCAAAATTTCTTGATGTTCAGCAAAAATAGCATTTATTTCAATTATTGCTTTACTATAATATAAATCCGCTTCAAAATCATTCTGGATAACATCATAGTAAATGTTTGCTATATTTTCCAGAGAAATTATATGATGAGGATTTTCTAAAAGCACTGCTTTAAATAAAGGAAGCGCTTTTTCATACCTGCCGCCACTCAAATGCATATTGGCAGAACGCAGGTTTTTATTGCCGTCTGCTGATAGTTTCTGAGATTCGGCTATAAGTGAAACAGCAATGAATAGTATGACTACAATCATTATTAACGATTTGAAAAACAAAGAATTAAATCTTTTCATTATTCCCTCCGATTTTTTAATACAAAATTTGACTGCAAATTTTCTTGCGTTGTTTATAAGTCAAGGATTTTTTAAGGCTTAGAAGTATGTTTTGGCGGAGACTGTTTAGCCACTAAGGTCACGAATGAGCACTAAGAATATTACAGATAACTAAAATAAACAATAATTTTTCATTATTTGAGGAAGTCAATTTTGACATTATTGACAGATTTTTTATTTATATTCACTTATTGATTTGATTGTTAAATTAGTTCATAATTAAATTATTTATCCATGCCAATCTGTGTAAATATGTTAGCTAAATAGTATGTTTTTGAGAACTTTCCGAAATTTCTTAAGAGTGTCATTCCCGCAAAAGCGGGAATCTGGTAGCTGCCGGTTAAGTTTCGTAAAATTTAAATCTCATGGTTACATATTACACTCGACACCACATACTCCTTCCGAAGCTTCCGCTTCGGAAACTAATATGATTTGAAGTGTTTGCTCCAGCATTGAAAGCTCCTACTTCGCTATTGACAGAAGCAGAAGCTTCTGGAGTTAGCGCCTTCCGAACTGAAAAATTCGGAAGGATAAAAACAGGAAATTATTCACTTATCCTTGTCCAGATTCCGTCCCAGGCAGTGATTCTGGGTTTACAGGAATCATTCAAAACTGTGATTATTAGTTCATCTTCTTTGATTTCAAATTTGTAAATTCCAGGTTCCGGACAATCTGAATCGATAAAAGTAATCTGATTTTCCTCAAATAGATTTTCACCGCTTGTATTAGTATGATTAGTTCCTTCATCCAACACAATAAAATCAAATGTTTTATCTTCATTAAAAATCACTTGAGCATTAAAAGTTACATCTTCAGCTTCAACTGCTCTCAGCCAGCTTCCAATAATATCATCTTCCGGTTTTGGAGTGATATCCTGCACCATGCCAAATAAACGTGAAGGTTTTCCTTCTTCATCATAAATGAGCCAGGCTTGATGGCGAGTGGGGAAGATGGTGCCATCTTTGCGGATATATTCCTTTTCGTACACACCGGAATAACCTTGTTTGAGAACTTTCTGAAAAAGTTCCTGTTCCATTTCGAGCCATTTTTGCGGAGTTAATTCCTGATAAGTTATTTCTCGAATTTCATCTAACCTGTAACCCAGCATATCAAGATAAGCCTGATTTGCATCGAGCGTTTTGCCATCGAGCGTGTTAAGCACAATCCCACTATAGCATGCTTGATCAAGGGAATTCATTAAAGTGTCAATACGTTCATTATTCCTTTCTTTTTGTTGAATGCATGATACTAATAGAACAAAAATCAAAGTGAATCCAATAAGTTTAAATATAGTTTTCATCTCTCCTCCAATTTTTTTATTTTCATTTATTCTAAGAACCCAAATTATAGCGTCCTATAAAGTCAAGACTAATTCTATCCTTATTTTATTTTTATCAAGTTGCTCCAAACGAACCGTTATGGCTTATCCACACTTCAGCATCATTTATTAGATAAAGTTCAGATCCCTCTTGAAGTGTAACATCATAACCCGCACCACCTCCAGCCCAAAAATATCCTGAGATACAAGATATTCCTTTGATCGTAAGCTCAGACGTAAGCCAAGTATTATGATATATTGTTGGATAATCAAGTGATGTAACTTCCCCGATTTCTCCCTCATCAGACCATTGCGGATTGTCATAATGGCCCGAAGGTTGAAGTGCTTGCCGACTATCAAATTCCGAGATCCAATTTTTCGCTTCTTCGATTGATGTTAGTTCATCTCCGTTAACGTCGACATCAGTTAGTGGAAAATTAGTAAAACTTGTTTCATAATGGTCATTATAATCAGGAGTTTCCATTTTCAATGAATTTAATAAGTGCAGATTAAATTCTCCATGCCTGTATGTATGCCCAGCCCAGACGTCTCTTTCATCTGCGGTATATTGAGTTCCAGGTGTAGTCGTACCCGGTGTAATTCCATCATAATATATTGCATCTTCCCTGAAAGCATACATATTTCCTTTTGTCGATGTCAGAATTATTGTATCTTCAGCTTCTAATTCTGGGATAAAGCCACCTGAATTACTTTGCTGCATAAATATTACTTTTTTCATACAATTTATCTGACTTACCAAATCACTGAAATCATCATCGCTTATAATATCACAATTGTAAAGATCCAAACAGTGTTGATAATTTATTATTTCACCATGACCGAAAGTCCAGATCGTTAAGAAATCATCATCCTGTAATTGGGGAATTCCCTGCTGCACATTGCCATCAGCCAAACCTTCCAATACCATCTCTACATTTGCCAGGCTTGCTGAATAGTCTGTCATACTATCGTAATCTTCTGGTACAACATATCGCTGACCTTCAAGAATATAATCACCTTGAAAATCGGTACCATCAGCAAAAAGAACATAGATATTATCATTATCATAACCTTTTTCAAGCAGCATTTCCCACATCAAAAAGGTATCATGCCAGAATTCCTCCATAGGATTTTGAGCGGAAAGTCCGTTGGCGACAGCCCAGCTTCCGTTAAAATTTCCCTGATCATCGGCATAATCACCGGTAATCAATACGGCATATTTTTCTGCACCTGTCAATATTCCGAATGACAGGATCAGCACTATTAATACCAATATTTTATTACTCATTTTTCCTCCTTTAAGAGTTAAT
>JAUWNO010000011.1 GCA_030612605.1 Armatimonadota bacterium | reverse complement strand
GGGAATGAAACTTTTGATTGCCCGAACCTGGCAAGAAGTGGACCCAAAACGTAAATAGATGCTCGCATCTTGCTGACCAGTTCGTAAGGTGCTTCAAAGTAGCTGGCGTGTGTGGCATCGATTTCCAGAATTCCATCATGATAATCGACCCTGGCACCAATAACGCGTAAAACATGTGACATCATTTTGATATCGTTTAAATGTGGAACATTGTGCAGAACAGACTTTCCTTTAGCCAGCAAAGCTGCTGTCATAATAGGAAGAATTGCGTTTTTAGCCCCGCTTATTTCAACTTTTCCAGAAAGCTTTTTCCCACCGTTAATTATAAATTTATCCATTTTTTCTCCAGCAAACTTCCGAGGGCATTAAACTTTGGAAGTTTGGCGTACTTATATTTTTTTGTCTGCTAATTTTAACTCGATTAATTTCCTTTCTTTCATCAGTTCTGCTTCCAGTTCTTTTTCTGAAGGAAGATAGAAATGATACTTTGAAGCAAAAATATTTTTATTATCATCTTATTTTGCAACTGCTTCATTTTTATCAGAACACAATATAATTCCAATTGTTGGATTATCTCCGTCCATTTTATATAAATCTTCATACATTCTGACATAGCTATCGATCTGTCCAACATCCTGATTAGTTAATTCTCCGATTTTTAAATCTATAAGAACAAAGCATTTCAAATAATAATTGTAAAATACCAAATCCACAAAAAACAGTTTGTCTTCATATTGAAGCTTTTTTTGTCGGGCAACAAAGGAGAAACCTTTTCCAATTTCCAAAAGAAACATCTGCAGATTGTTTATAATTGCTTCTTCCAAATCAGATTCATACAATTTTGGATTATCAGGAATATTCAGAAATTCCAATACATTTGGAGATGTCAGAATCTCTTCGGGTTTGATTCGATTATTGCTGTTACTGTTCCGAGACAGAAGTTTTTCAGGTTGGTTGCTGCTTAATATCCTTTCATAAAAAAAACTATGGATTTGTCTTTCTAACTCTCGTTTATTCCACCCGGATTCGACTGCTTCTTTTTCATAAAATCCTCTGGCATTTTTGTTCTTAACTTTCATTATAGCCCGATAATGTGACCAAGAAAGATTCTTATTAAATCCGATTACAGATTCGCTACCCGATGGGCAGCTTTTTTCAAGACTTAATTCGTCACCCTTTGGGCGACTTTTTGTCACAAAACTGAATTCGCCACCCAATGGACGGTGAATTTGATTACTTGAAGAATTGCCACCCGTTGGGTGGTAAATTTTTTCTCTATTTTGAAATACTAAATAAAACTGCCTAAAATATCCTAAATTGGTTGTTGAAAAGCCCGAACCATATTTTTTGTTTAATTTATTTGAAAGATTTTCGATAATACTTTTGCCGTATTCTGCTCGCTCGTCACCATTTTGAATTTCAAGGACTATTTCTCTTCCAATCATCCAATAAGCTATTACCATATTTGTATTTACAGATTGAACAACATATGACTTTGCCTTTTCTAATATTGTAACAACTTTCTGAAACAAATTATTCTTGTTCTTTATGATAACTTCCATTTTAACTCCTGCGTATTAAATATTCAAAGTTTTGAAATTTGAAGATATATAAGATCAATATCGACAGAAAGTCGGGGGAAATCACGTACATAGAAATTGATGGCTGTTCCGCCTTTTAAAGCAAAATCTGGCTCTCCCGCTAAGAATGGGAGGAGCTTGATTAACAGTTTTGACTGTTTAAAATATTGGTTCTGTATCATATGGTGTTTTCCTGGGAACGGTTATTTTGTATTTAGCATCAAGTTTTCCTTTTACTTCTATTACTCGTTTTCCTATACCCAGATTTATACTATCCAAATTGATTTTATTAAACCAGAAATGATTGCTGGTTTCGGCTAAGTATAAAAAAAGTCGTTTCACTTTGATGGATTTGCAATTATCTAACAGTGTTTGAACCATTTCAAAGCGTAAAGTAGTTAAATTTTCAAATATTTTTATAGCTTCGTCAAAACTTTGTTTTCTTGGAACATGAAACAGAAACTCAAATGCCGCCAATTCAGGAGAAGATATCAGAATCGAAAAATTTTTGTAATCATAAGTTTGCAAATATGGTCTCAAATCAATATTAAAAAGATCAAATGAATAATAATCTATAGTATTATCCCAATGCTCATTTAAAAACCAAACGGGCAGTTTTTCATTACTTACCCCAAATATTTGTATCTTGGGGTTAAAAGGTATATAGTGCGATAAACCGTGTAGTTCAAGTGCAGTTTTTCCTCCTGGATGAGCACTATGATTTAGCTGTGTTTGCAGACAGTATAGAGCACCCTGCCATTCTATAGAATCGTATTTCTTTTTATATGCCCCATATCCTATTCGTTCTATCCAATTACTACTTACATATCTGTGAAGTAGATCATTGTTTAATCCCTTTTTCTTCAAATATGTTGTTGAAGAAACTGTGCCGGAAACCCAATTCGATAAAATTTGGTTTATTTTAGTCATAATAACTTTACCTATTTCCAACTTTTGAGACTCAAATTAAACCCTATTGGTTTAAAAATACTCTCATAACTTTACTTATTAACAACTTTCAGGGGCTAAATTAAACTTTAGTTTATTTAATGCAAGTTTTTTTTGGATTGAAAATCAATTTATCCTCACTATCCTATCAAAACTATTCAAATCTTTGAAAACATTAATCTCATTAAAGCCATTCTTTTTGGCAATTTCTTTTATCTTTTCAGCTTGATCATACCCGATTTCAAAATAAATCTTTCCTTTATCCGTCAAATAATCTTTTGCATTTGCCAGAATTTTTTTATAATAGGACAAACCTTCTTCTTCTGCCAGAAGCGATATTTCGGGTTCATAATCTTTAATTTCAGGTGCAAGCTTGTTATATTCTTTTTTGGAAATATAAGGTGGATTGGAGACAATAATATCATATTTGACTTTAATGTTTTCAAAAATATCAGATTGAATAAAATCAATCGAAACATTGTTTAATTCTGCATTTTGTCTGGCTGTATTCAAAGCTTTTTTAGAAATATCCGTTGCTTTAATTTTAATGTTTTTCATCTGTTTTGACAGAGCTATGGATATTGCACCTGAACCAGTTCCAATCTCTAACATTGAGTTGAAATCTTCCTTCAATACCTTTTCGACTAAAAGTTCAGTTTCAGGACGGGGAATAAGCACATCAGGATTTACTTTTATCTTACATCCGTAAAATTCTGTTTCTCCGAGAATATACTGCAAAGGTTCATGTTTGGTTCTGCGAATGATAAGTTGTTCTATTATATCTGATTTTTCATTATCTGAAATATCTTTGGAATTCAAATATAGATTTGTTTTATTCAAATCTAATACGTGTGAAATAATAAGCTCTGCATCAATTTTGGGATTTTCAATATTATATTTTTTTAACAGCTTAATTGATTTGTTCAGAATTTCAGAAATGGTTTTGTTTTTCATATAAAATCTTTCATAAAAGATTGGAGAACAGAAAATAAATTGAAAAAAGGTTTGTCAAACAGGAATTAATATCCTCTAACTCTTCTAAGAATTTTTTCCTGGATATTAACAGGGACCTTATCGTATTTTTTATATTCCATCGTGTAAATGGCTCTACCTTGAGAAATAGAGCGCAAACTTGTAGCATAACCAAAAAGTTCGCTCATCGGAACCTGGGCAACGATTTCCTGTTTGTTTTGTGAAGTCCGAATCGATTCAATTTTCCCCCGTTTGGAATTTAAATCTCCAATGATATCACCCATAAATTCTTCTGGTGTAATCACATTAACAAGCATTAGAGGTTCCATAATAACGGATTTGGCTTTTCTTAAGGCTACTCCAACTGCAATGGAAGTTGCCACACTGAATGCTGTTTCAGATGAATCCACTTCATTAAATTTTCCGCTAACCAATTCAATCTTTACTCTTTCGACCGGACTGCTCATCAGGGGTCCATCCAAACAGGCATTAAGAGCACTTTCCTCAATAACATGCCAGAAATCTTTAGGAATGATCTCAGGTGTAATGGAATTCACAAAAATGTTCTTTTTACCTTTTGGAAGTTGTTCTAATTTTAAAGGATAAAGTTTCAGATCAACAACCGCAAACTGACCTTTTCCGCTTAGTTCCCGAATGAATTCACCTTTTGCAGAAACTTGGTTTTCGATCGTCTCTTTGTATGCCACCTGAGGATTACCAACGTTTGCATGCACATTATATTCACGTTTCAATCTATCAATAATAACTTCGAGATGAAGCTCACCCATACCGGAAATCAGAGTTTGTCCTGTATCTTTGTTTTGACTCACATTGAAAGTAGGATCTTCTTCTTCCATCTTTTTCAGGCTATCGGAAAGTGCTTCCTGATCAGCTTTAGTTTTGGGTTCGATGGCAATGGAGATCACGGAATCCGGGAAAGTGATGGCAGCTAACAGGATATCATTGTTCTCGGAAGTTATTGTATCACCCGTTTGAACAAATTTTGGCCCAACTACTGCTGCAATATCGCCGGCTTTCAAAATAGCAATATCTTTTTTCTTGTTGGAATGCATTTGTAGAATTCGAGAAATCCTTTCTTTTTTACCATTAGTTTGATTATAGATAGTACCGCTACGTTTGATGGAACCTGAATAAACCCTGATATAGATGAGTTGCCCCACGTATTTATCGATCTGGACTTTGTAAGCCAAAGCAGAAAAAGCTCTATTCTTATCCGGATAAATTTCTTTTTCTTCACCTGTCTTCTTATGAATCGCAATAGCAGGAGGAACATTTAATGGTGATGGTAGATATTCTATGATGGCATCTATGAGGAGTTGAATTCCTGTATTTTTAAGAGCAGCTCCACATAGGATGGGGATGAACTGATGATTTATAGTAGCTTCCCGAATGGAAGAAATCAATTCATTTTCGTGAATATCTCCGTCATTAAGATATTTTTCCATCAGGTTATCATCAAATTCAGCAATATGTTCTATCAAATCAGCTCGGAATTTATTTGTTTTTTCCAGATACTCTTCAGGAATTTTTCGCGAATAATATTTCACACCCATTGTTTCCTGATCAAAGTAATATGCTTTCATTGAAACGAGGTCGATGACACCATTAAAACTACTTTCTTTTCCAATAGGAAGTTGAATGGGAAAGGCATTCTTGGTCAGCCGGTCATACATCATATCGACTACATGCTCAAAATCAGCACCGGGACGATCCATCTTATTTACAAAAGCAAGCCTTGGAATTTGGTATCTATCTGCCTGATGCCAGACAGTTTCGGATTGAGGTTCCACTCCTCCCACTGCACAGAAAATACCGATAGCTCCATCTAATATTCTCAAGGAACGTTCTACTTCTGCGGTAAAATCTACATGTCCGGGAGTATCGATAATATTTATTTGTTTTTCTTTCCAGAAACAAGTGGTAACAGCAGATGTAATGGTTATTCCACGCTCTTTTTCCTGAGCCATCCAATCCATCACAGCATTGCCGTCATGAACTTCACCCATTCTATGAATGATGCCGGTGTAAAACAACATCCTTTCCGTAGTTGTTGTTTTGCCGGCATCAATATGTGCCATTATGCCAATGTTTCGAATTGCAGATAAGTCGCTCTCATTTGACATAATGATTTAAACTTTATTTTTTTAAAACCTGAAGTGAGCAAAAGCTTTATTTGCTTCTGCCATTTTGTGAGTATCTTCGCGTTTTTTTATGCTTGCTCCCTCTTTTTTGTAAGCAGCCAGAAGCTCGGCAGCAAGCCGTTCTGTCATAGTTTTTTCCGATCTCTTTCTGGAGAAACTGATGAGCCACCTAAACGCCATTGCCTGGGCATTTTTGGGTGTAACTTCAGTAGGAATCTGGTAAGTTGAACCACCTATACGACGTGATACAACCTTAATAAGAGGTCGCACATTATCCAAAGCCTGAAGAAAAATATCTAATGGGTTTTCCTCTTTAGTTTTTTCTTCTACAATGTCAAGAGCTCCATATACTATCTTTTCTGCTAAACTCTTTTTGCCGCGATGCATAACAGTATTTATGAATTTACTCAAAATCACGCTATTGTATTTTGGGTCAGGGAAGATTTCTCTTTTAACAATTTTTCGTCTTCTAGCCATACATACTCCTAACTTTTAGGTCTTTTAGTTCCATATTTAGAACGACTTACGGTTCTGTTTTCTACACCGGCAGCATCGAGTGCTCCACGCACAATATGATACCTTACACCAGGTAAATCTTTTACCCTGCCACCTCTAACAAGAACAATGCTATGTTCCTGAAGATTATGACCTTCGCCCGGAATATATGCCGTGATTTCAAAACCATTGGTCAATCTCACCCTGGCAACTTTACGCAATGCAGAATTTGGTTTCTTGGGAGTGGTTGTATAAACCCTTGTACATACACCTCTTCTTTGCGGACAAGAAGAAAGAGCTCTATTCTTTTTCTTCTTGAAAATCCTTTTTCTACCTTTTCTTACTAACTGATTAATAGTTGGCACTATTTTTCCTCCATTATTTTTTAGAAATCAAGAATGTCTTCTACTGCTTCTTTTTTTTCTGAATGAGCAAATTCCTGAATAATATCACTAACGGATTTTCCTTCATCAATGGCTTTTTTAACCTCACTATTAAAGAATTTGGTTCCTGTTCCTACAGGAATCCTGTGCCCGATAATAATACTTTCTTTCAATCCTTTCAGATTGTCTACCCTTCCGGCGATAGCCGAGTGAGTGAGAACTTTTGTGGTCTCCTGGAAGGAAGCTGCAGAAAGCCAGCTTTCGGTTAATAATGAAGCTTTGGTTATGCCAAGAAGTAATTGCTCAAAGGTAGCTCCTTCGCCACCCTCTTCTTCGACGCGTTTGTTTTCTTTCATTACCTGATTTCTATCTACTATTTCACCTTCTAAGAACATTGTGTGTCCGGGATTATTAATTTTTATTTTTTTGAACATCTGCCGGATAATCACACCAATATGTTTATCATGAATTTTAACACCCTGTTTTCTATAAACTTCCTGAATTTCATTTACAATGAGATTCTGAGCAGCTTTGATACCTTTTGCTTTCAAGATATCGTGCGGATCTAATGGACCGCTGGACAGGGCATCTCCACTATCTACAATATCTCCCTGGTGAACAATGATTCTCTTTCCGGGTGGAATTGTGTATTTTTTCTCTGTTTCATCATCTGCTTTCACATAGATGATACGTCCGGATTTTGTTAAATCCCCAATAGAAATTCTACCGGAAATATCTGACACAATTGCTTTCTCTTTTGGTACTCGTGCTTCAAAAAGGTCTTGCACTCTGGGCAGACCGCCTGTAATATCGCTCTGTTTAACAGTAATTCGTGAAGATTTCCCCAGAATGTCACCCGGATGAACGTAGATACCATCTTTAACTTCAACACTCAATCCGGTTGGAATCGGAACAATAGCTTCTTTTTTCTTTTCATCAACTATTCTGAATTGAGGTTGAACTTTTCTGTCTTTTGATTCGATGATGGTAATTTCCCGTGATCCGGTTAATTCGTTAAATTCTTCTTTATAGGTAGTACCTTTTACAAAATTCTCAAATTTTAATTTACCTTTGGCTGTTGCTACCAAAGGATTGTTATAGTGATCCCAACTGAATAATTTCGTATTTTTAACAACCTTTTGACCATCTCTGACAAAGATTGTGGCAGCATATTCCACTTTATAATTTTCCAACTCTAAACCATCATTTTCATCAACAATTATTATGCGTCCAAGATGACTGATTGAGACCAATTCCTTATCACGATTTATTACTGCATTCATTTTTTGAAATTTAATTATTCCATCGCCGCTCGCAATAACTTCTGCCAGATCAACAATTGTGCTGGCTGTTCCCCCGATATGGAAAGTCCGCAGAGTAAGCTGGGTTCCCGGTTCACCAATACTTTGAGCAGCAATCACTCCAACCGGTTCACCAATTGTAACAGGTTTGTGAGTTCCCATATTCCTGCCGTAACATTTTGCACAAACTCCTTGTTCTGCTTCACAGGTAAGAACCAAGCGGACTTTAACAGTATTAATCCCATGATTTTGAATTATTAATGCCATTTCATCGGATATTTCCATGCCAATTTCCACAATAATTTTATCAGTAACCGGATCTACAATATCCTCGGCTGCTGTACGACCGGCTATACGCTCAGATAAAGGTTCTACTACTTCCAATCCCTCTTTCAAAGCTGAAACTTCACTACCTTCGATTGTGCCGCAATCTTCAATCATAATAACCGAATTTTGGGCAACATCCACTAATCTCCTGGTCAAGTAACCAGCATCAGCAGTTTTCAAAGCTGTATCTGCCAATCCTTTCCTGGCTCCGTGAGTAGAAATGAAGTATTCCAGAACTGTTAACCCTTCCTTAAAGTTAGATTTAATAGGAGTTTCAATAACCTCAGCCATACCTCCGGATAAACTTCTGGAAGGTTTATCCATAAGACCCCGAATTGCTCCAAGCTGTTTGATCTGGTCTTTACCACCACGAGCACCGGAAAGATACATCATATTGATAGAATTAAATCCACCCTGATCGACCTCGAGTTCCTTCATCAGTACTTGAGTAACATTTTCCGTTGCCATTTTCCATCTATCAATCACCCGGTTATATCTTTCGGTTTCCGTAATTTCGCCGTTCATATAGCTTTCGATGATTTTTTCAACCTCTTTAGTTGTTTTAGAAATTATCTTATTTTTATCTTTTGGCACAATTACATCGCTGGCACTAAAAGTGATGCCTGCTTTAGTTGCATATTTAAATCCCATATCTTTCAAATCATCCAGGAATAAAGCAGTTCTGTGCTGACCCACTTTAACATAACATTCCATTGATAGATCATTGATTAGAGATTTTGTAAAAGTGAGATTCTTAAAGGAAATTTCTTCAGGTATAATCTGATTAAAAATTACTCGTCCAACTGTTGTAGTAATAAGTTCATCACCTATCAGAACTTTTACCCAGGAGTGAATTTCCAGATCTTTTTCTGTTTTCTTTGGATTTCTGGCATTGCTGACAAATTCATCTCGTTCATAAGCCAAAATTAGTTCTTCTGAAGAACTGAAGAATCTTATCTTGTCGTCTGCAGGAGGATCGGTTTTCTTTAAAACAGTTAAATAATAGTTTCCTAAAACAATATCCTGACTTGCTGCCATTGCCAGTTTTCCACTGGCAGGAAGGAGTAGATTTCTCGAAGAGAGCATCAGCACACGAGCTTCCATTTGAGCTTCCGAGGATAACGGTATATGCACGGACATGGTGTCTCCATCAAAGTCTGCATTATAAGGGATACACACAAGCGGATGTAATTCTATTGCTTTGCCTTCGGTTAGAACAGGCATAAACGCCTGAATACCATGTTTATGCAAAGTAGGAGCTCTATTTAATAAAACCGGATAATCTTCAATCACTTCTTCTAAGATTTTCCAGATTTGTGGTCTTTGTTTTTCAATCAGTTTTTTTGCTGTTTTAGCCTTTTCTGCTTCTCCAATCTTTTCTAATTTTTCAATGATAAAAGGCTTAAAAAGCTCTATAGCCATTTCTTTGGGTAATCCGCACTGATGCAATTTTAGTTGCGGTCCTACAACGATAACTGAACGACCCGAATAATCAACACGTTTCCCCAGAAGGTTCTGACGGAATCTTCCGGTTTTTCCCTTAAGCTGGTCAGCCAAAGCTTTTAAAGGTCTATTTCCTCTTCCTTTTACAGGACGGGATTTCCTGGAATTATCAATAAGAGCATCCACAGCTTCCTGCAGCATTCTCTTTTCATTTCTCAAAATTACTTCAGGAGCTCTAATATCCAATAAACCTCTCAAACGGTTATTCCTGGTAATCACTCTTCTGTACAATTCATTAAAATCTGCTGTAGCAAATCTTCCTCCCTCCAACTGAACAAGAGGTCTCAAAGTTGGTGGAAGAACAGGTAGAACTTCAATAACCATCCACTCCGGTCTATTCCCGGATTTTCTGAATGCATCGACGATTTTCAGTTTCTTTGTAGCTTTCTGCTTTTTCTGAACTGAAGTTTCCATTTTTATGATAGTACGAAGATTCATTGCTTCGTCTTCCAAATTCAATTCTTCGAGCAGAATTCTGATAGCTTCCGCTCCCATCAAAGCAACAAAATCAGCGCCTACCCTGTCTCGGATTTCATAGTATTCATCAACGTCAATCAGGTCTTTCTTTTCGTAATCACTATCTCCGGGATTTAAAACTATATATGATTCATAATATAAAATTCGTTCCAATTTTCTAATAGGCATATCCAGAATTGTGCCAACCACACTCGGCAGGCTTTTCACAAACCAGATGTGGCTAACCGGAACAGAAAGTTCTATATGACCCATTCGGGAACGACGCACGCGTGAAGAAGTTATTTCCACACCGCAACGGTCACAAACCGTATTTTGGAAGCGTTTCTTTTTGTACTTTCCGCAACTGCATTCATAATCTTTTTCAGGTCCGAAAATTCTTTCGCAAAAAAGACCACCCTTTTCCGGTTTCAGAGTTCGATAATTTAGAGTATCCGGTTTTGTTACTTCTCCATAAGACCATTCTCTGATAGAATCTGGAGAAGCGATTTTTATCTTTAGTTTATCGTAGTTTTCAACTCTTTTATTTCTCTTGATTTCTCTTATCACTAACTTACCTCCGTAAAACTTCTTAAAATAAAGAAGCTCTTAAGATTCCTTATCTGTAATGAATTCTATATCAAAGCAAAGAGATTTTAATTCACTAACCAGTACATTAAATGATTCAGGAATACCTGGTTTTGGCAGATTCTGCCCACTGGTAATAGCTTTAAATGCATTTGTTCGCCCTTCCACATCATCAGATTTGATGGTTAACATCTCCTCGAGCAAGCGGGAAACACCATACGCTTCTAAAGCCCAAACCTCCATTTCTCCCAACCTTTGTCCTCCATGCTGAGCTTTTCCGCCTAAAGGTTGCTGCGTAATAAGCGAGTAAGGTCCTGTTGAGCGTGCATGCATTTTATCTGCAATCAAATGATTCAATTTAAGCATATACATAATGCCGACTGTAACTTTTTCTTTGAAAGGTTCACCGGTTTTTCCATCAAAAAGAACCTGTTTCCCATTCGAAGCTAATTTAGCTTTTTTCATTTCGGATTGAATATCTTTTAAGGTAGCTCCATCAAAAACAGGTGTCTCAATATGATACCCTAAGATTTTTGCTGCCAAACCAAGATGTGTTTCCATTATCTGTCCGATATTCATCCTAGAAGGAACACCCAAAGGATTTAAGACGATATCAACAGGTTCTCCGTTTTCCATAAAGGGCATATCTTCGATAGGGCTGATGCGGGAAATAACACCTTTGTTACCATGACGGCCAGCCATTTTATCACCAACAGCAATTTTACGTTTTTTAGCAATATAGACTTTCACCATTTTTCGAACGCCATACGGAAGTTCATCACCGTGCTTAAGGCGTTCCTGAACTTTTTTGAAAATATTCTTATTTTCTTCTTCAGCTTTATTTACTTTTAGAATGATATCATTATAAATTGTACGATTTTTCTCGTTATTTTCTACTAAATCATAATCTAAATTCAGCCTGTTGAAATTAATTTTCTTAATATTATTTTTGTTGATCTTTTTCCCTGTTGGGATGTAAAACATATTAGTTTTTGAATCGACAATGTTTTTAGCAACTTCGTCTAAAAGAGCTTCTGTCAAATGTCTTTTGAGATATTCATCAATCTTTTTCTGTCTTTCTGAACGCTCTTGTTTCATATGGGTAAGAGTTTCCTCTCTTCTTTCTGTTTCACTAAATTCATCCACCCCTTCTAACCGGGAAAAAACTTTTACATCAATAACTACGCCTTCCATGCCTGGTTTTGCCTTGAGAGAACTATTGGTGAAATCACCGGCTCTATCCCCAAAAAGCGCTCGCATCAGATTCTCTTCCGGAGAAGGATCAATATCTATATTTTTAGGAGTGATCTTGCCAACTATGATATCTGCAGATTTTACAACCGAACCTACTCTGATGATTCCGGTTTTATCCAGATTCCGTAAAGATTTGGTGGGAACATTGGGAATATCATATGCCAGTTCTTCCTTTCCATTCTTCATATTTCGAACCAGAACTTCATGTTCTTCGATATACACAGAAGTAAGCATATCATCGCGAGCTACGTTTTCGCTCAAGATGATTGCATCTTCATAATTGTAACCATACCAAGGCATAAAGGCAACCAACATGTTTCGTCCAAGAGCCAATCTGCCATTATCAACAGCAGGTCCATCAGAGATAATATCACCCTTCTTAACAATATCACCTTTCTTCACAGTTGGTCGCTGGTTCATGCTGGTATCCTGGTTTGAGCGTGCGAACTTTTTCAGATAAATACGACTTTGAGTTCTAATATCAAGAACGCTGTCATCCGGGTTCTCTCTTTCAATATCAATATAAGTACTGGTTATTTTTGTAACTTTCCCATCATAAGGAGCAACAACAACAACGCCGCTATCTTCGGCAATGGTTTTTTCCATACCGGTTCCAATCAGCGGAACTTCAGGACAGATAAGCGGAACAGCCTGACGCTGCATATTAGAACCCATCAAAGCACGGTTTGCATCATCATGTTCCAAAAAAGGAATAAGTGCGGCAGACGCAGAAACTATCTGCTGCGGTGAAACATCCATATATTGAACTTCTTCGGGATTATATTGAAGGAATTCACCTTTGTGGCGTGCAAAAACCAGTTTATCGGTTATCTTAAGATTTTCATCATAATTGATATTTGCCTGAGCAATTATTCGGTCTTCTTCCTCGTTTGCATCCAGATATTTCACATCTTTAGTGATGACGCCGTTCTCAACCTTGATATAAGGTGTTTCCAAGAAACCAAATTTATTTACTCTGGCATACATAGCGGGAGAAGATTGCAAACCAATGTTCGGTCCTTCAGGAGTTTCCACAGGACAGATCCTGCCGTAATGAGAATAGTGGACATCTCGAACTTCAAATCCTGCTCTTTCCCTGGTTAATCCGCCCGGACCGAGAGCAGAAAGTTTTCTCTTGTGAGTAACAGCAGTAAGCGGATTAGTCTGTTCCATAAACTGAGAAAGCTGACCTGTGAGAAAAAACGATTGCACCACAGCGATCAAAGCATTACTGTTTATCAAATCGTGAATTGTAACTTCATCCGAATTAGCGATCGACATTCTTTCCACCACAGTTCTGGCAACGCGCGATAATCCTATATTATATTGTTCCTGCAGAAGCTCGCCCACAGTTCTCACTCTTCTGTTTGCCAGATGGTCGATATCATCAACTACATCTTCATCTTTGTGGACTGCGATTAAAGTTTCAACAATCGCCACCAGATCCTGTTTTGTAAGAATATGAATGGATGGATCAATATCCAAATTTAACCTGAAATTAATCTTATAACGTCCAACCTCTCCCAGATTATAACGTCTCTCATTAAAAAACATACGATTGAAAAGCTCGAGTGCTACTTCATAAGTTGGTTCCTCACCGGGTCTTATCAGGTTGTATATTTTTTTTACTGCTTCTTCCTGATTTGTTGTCAAATCTTTGGCAATTGTATTTTCAATTATTTTTCGAGTTATTTCGTGCTTTTGAGCAATTACAGATATTTTTTTCAGACCGGATCCTTTGAGTTGTTCCAAAATCTCATCATCGATTTCAGAGGCTGCTTCACAGACAACTTCACCGGTTTCTTCATCAAATACATCTTTGAAAAAAAATCTTCCTTTGGCATTTTTGACAGTTACTTCTTCTTCTTCATAAAAGTGGTTTCGCAAATCTTCGTTAGTAGATAAGCCAACAGCACGCAACATAACTGTTACCGGAAGTTTTCTGCGTTTATCGATCAAAATAAACATAGCATCATTGATATCCATCTTAAATTCCAGCCATGAACCATTATAGGGAATCACTTTAGATGAATATAATATTTTACCGCTGGCATGTTTTGTTTCAGTGAAAAATACGCCCGGAGATTTATGAAGCTGACTGATAATAACACGTTCAGCTCCATTTATCACAAATGTTCCGTCATCTGTAATCAAGGGAATTTCACCCAGAAAAACGTCTTGTTCAATAGTATTTTTTACTCTTCGTTCACCTGTCTCTTTCAGAAGTTCTTCATCATAGATTATCAATCTCATTCTTGCTTTAATCGGTGCCTGAAAAGAAAGGTTTCGTTCGATGCATTCGTCAGTATTATACTTTTCTTTCAAGACCACATAATCGATATAATCGAGATGGTAAATGCCTTTTGAGTCTTCCAGGGGATAAATCGATGTAAGTATTGCCTGAAGTCCATAATTTTCTCTTTTTTGAGGATGAGCATCTTTTTGAAGAAAATGATGATAAGAAGATATCTGCATCTGCAGAAGATTGGGAACCTGCACAGTTGGAAGACCGGCTTTTTCAGCTTTTTTTCTTATTCGGGAATAACTTTTAAATTCTTTCAAAAGTCTTAACTCCTTTTACGCAAAAAGCGAAATTCTTCGCAAGGGTTGTAAAAAAAAATAGATAGAACGGAAGTGAGCATATTTTCCCACTTCCGTCTGATAACAAAAATCATTATTTGATTTCTACGCTAGCACCTGATTCTTCGATCTGAGCTTTAACTGATTCTGCTTCCTCTTTTGATACTCCTTCAAGCACTGGTCTGGGAGCATTATCAACTAATTCTTTAGCTTCTTTAAGACCTAATTTTGTAATTGCACGTACAACTTTGATCGCCTGAATTTTCTTATCACCTGCACCAGTAAAAATTACATCAAATTCAGTTTGTTCTTCAGCAGCTTCAGCAGCAGCAGGAGCAGCAGCAACAGCAGCAACCGGAGCAGCAGCAGTCACACCAAAAAGTTCCTCCAGTTCTTTCACCAGTTCGGAAAGTTCAATCACACTCATTTCTTTGATAATATCAATAACCTGTTGTTTTTTATCAGCCATCTTATCCTCCATCAGATATATATTTTTTATTTTTTTCGGGCTTTCTGTTTTGCAACTTCATCAACAGCAAAAACAAATTTTCTTAAAATACCCTGCAGTACTTCTACAAATCCGACAATCGGAGCATTGAATCCCTGAAGAACCATGGAAAGAAGAACTTCTTTGGCAGGAAGTTTCGCCAGTTTTTCCAACTGCTCAGCAGTCATGAATTCTCCGGAAATCAAACCTACTTTAAAACTTGGGAAATCCTTATCTTTCGTAATATCTTCTTTGAATTTTATCAATTCCCGGGCAGGAGCAACTTCATCGGTAATGGCAACAGCAATTGCCGTGGGTCCCTTAAGATGATTATCCAAATCTGAAATTCCCAGCTCATTAAGAGCAATTTTGATAAAAGTGTTTTTAGAAACGAAATAATCTACTTTAGCGTTACGCATCCTGTTGCGCAGCTCATCCACCTCTTCAATATTAACACCTTTATAATCTACCAGAACAATCGCTTTTGCGTTATCCAATCTCTCTTTGATTTTTTTTACTTCATCAATTTTATATGCCTGAACCATATTTCACTCCTACTTCTTCGCTTCTAAGGTAACACTTGTAATATCCAGTTTTATGCCAGGACCCATTGTTGAAGTTAGGGCAATACTTTTGATGAACACACCTTTTAAGGTGGCAGGTCTTTCGCGAAGTATCGCACTTATGATAGTTAAAATATTCTCTTTGAGCTTTTTACTTTCAAAACTCAGTTTCCCGCCAATAATATGTAAATTGGCAAATTTGTCCACGCGGTAGGTTATCTTACCACCTTTTGATTCGCTAACTGCTTTTTTAACGTCCATGGTAACTGTTCCAATTTTTGGACTTGGCAGCAGACCACGCGGTCCCAGAATTTTTCCCAGCCTGCCAATCTTTCCCATTAGGTTGGGAGTAGTTACCACAACATCAAAATCAAGCCAGCCGGATTTGATC
>JAUWNO010000400.1 GCA_030612605.1 Armatimonadota bacterium | reverse complement strand
TATTCCGAAAATGGGCATAGAGTACGTTTTCGGATAAAAGAATTGATTTTGTAGGGTATCAGGTAATGTATAGAATTTTCTTTAATTATTTTTTTAAAATAATTGGTTATTTATGAATAAATGTAACCGAAAAGGGACATAACCTTGAAAGATAAATTGGATATCTTTGTCTATCTTTGTCTATCTGTTTATATTAAATACATATAAGCTTATTGGAATAAATATTGCTGAATTACTTAGTAGTATGAAGTTTAAAAAATGTATAGGTTTGGCTCTAAATGTTAAATGAATATCGTTATCAGGGATTAACAGCTAACGCCAGAGCAGTTCAGGGAATTGTATTATCAAAAAGCAAAAAAGGAGCTAAACAATTAATTGAGGAGATTGCTAAAAAGCATAAACTGAAAATCAATTCTATTTTAAAAAAACGTATTTTTTTATATACAGTCAAATTCCCAAACAAAAAAAAGATAAAGGGAAGACAAGCAGCGTACACAAAAGAAGAAGTAGCACATGCTCTTGCAAAAATCGGTTATAAAGATTTCAAAATAGAACCTACTCTTATAGACATTAAACTTAAGCCTCCGGCAGCCAGCATTATGATGTTCATAAATTTAAGCTCTTTTATGCTGAAAGAAAAAATGAGTTTTGATAAAATTCTGCGACTCCTGGCAGATGAAGAAACGAATCTTACCTTAAGAGAGGCTCTTAAAAAGATTGAAAGTGAACTGAAAAAAGGAAAAGAAGGAACAGAAGTATTTGCGCGTTTTGAAGATGTTTTTGGAAAATTTCCAGCCTATATGCTGGGTCTTGCCACAAAGAGCGGTAATATGGCAGAGGTTTATGAAGCCACCTCAAAATTTATGGAACGCGATATGGAATACAAAAAAAGTTTGAAACAAGCTTTAATGACTCCAGCTTTTACAATTGTGGCTATGTGTCTTGCTGTATTATATTATATTATCTCAATCTTTCCAGCTACAGCAGAACTATTTCTTTCGTTTGGAATGGAACTCCCGCCTATGACCGCTGCTACCTTGAAAATGAGTCATTTTTTTGGAGCAAACTGGTGGTGGATGTTACTTATGTTCGTTATACCGATTATAGCAGTTGTTTTGTGGTGGAGAACTCCGGATGGGCAAGTATGGCGAGACAAATTTATCATCCATTTACCGGTTATTGGTCACCTGTTACACAAATCCAGCATTGAAATATTTTTCAGGGTTTTTGCAGCAATTTATGGAGGAGCAGAAAATAATATTGAAACCTTGAAAGCATCAGCAGAAGCCTGCAGAAATCGTTTTATAGAAAAGGGAATCAAAGAAATCACAATTCCGATGATGTTAAAAGAAGGAAAACCATTAATTGCAGCATTAGAAAAAGCAGATGTTTTTAATAAAAGCACTTTAAGCCGTCTGAAAACAGGTTCAGAGACAGGTAATATCCTACAATCTGCCAAGCAAATCTCATCTTTTTATGAGAAGGAAACTACCTATAAAATGGAAGGCATCATCCAATCGATCCAGACTTTTATCGGAGCATTTATTGGAATTACGATTACTTTGTTAACCATAGTTTCTGCAGAAATTGCAACTGCTTCACCACCTCCACCAGGTACTTAACAGAATGAGAATTATTGGGAGTTAATTTGGCAAAACGATCAAGATTTGGAGAACTATTAGTCCAAAAAGAAGTTATTGATAACACTCTTTTAGACAAAGTTTTACACATCCAAAGCGAAGAAGGTACATCGAATCCAACCAGGATGGCAGACATCATTGTCTCCGATTTTAGTATTAACCATCATGCTGTTTACAGTAACCTGGCAAGTTTTTATGCTTTCAGGGAAATTGAAATCGATGTTAGTATATTATCTGAAAAACAGGTAAAACAGATTAAAGACCTTCTTGATTCTTTTCCCGAAGAATTTAAGAATCAATTATTATTCAAACGGGTTTTACCTTACCAAATTAAAAAAGGTCGAACCACAACTCTGGTTGTATTAGCTGCAGATCCTACAGAACGTATCGTGGAAAAAATTCCTGCCAATTCCGAATTTAAGAAATATGAAGTTGTGTATTGCAAATTATCCTCTTTAAATGAACTGCTCGAACTCATTTCTCCCAAATCAAATGAATTTTTAGACCTTTTGAAAGAAGCCAGTGAGCAGATCGAAGATGTTGAGGAAAAATCCAAAAAAGCTTTAGTCGATGAATATGCTTTGGATGACGAAATTAATAAGAGTCTTTTAGTCAGTCTTTTTGAAGCCTGCTTAATAGAATCTGTGAGAAAAGGTGCAAGCGATGTTCACATCATTCCACATGAAGCTGATTCAGTTGATTTCCTCTTTAGAACCGACGGTAAACTTCATATATGGCGCCGGCAAGATAGGACTTCACCGGAAGCTATTTCTGCAGTTATAAAAGATAGAACTTCAGGAGTCGACAGATTCGAAAGAGGAACAGCTCAGGATGGATTTATTCAGCGTATGGGCGATGGTCACCTGATAAGATACCGTGTTTCTATTGTACCCATTACTTCTTCCGAATATGAACGAAGTTTTGAAAGCGTTGTAATTCGTGTAATTGACGATAGAAACGTGATTACGGATTTGAGAA
>JAUWNO010000164.1 GCA_030612605.1 Armatimonadota bacterium | reverse complement strand
CTCGATTCGCTTTATCATCTTATTTTCCAGAAGCTGCTTGACAGCTACTTCTCCCAGCCCT
Organism: Armatimonadota bacterium; assembly: GCA_030612605.1. Taxonomy (GTDB): domain Bacteria; phylum Cloacimonadota; class Cloacimonadia; order Cloacimonadales; family TCS61; genus JABMPU01. Next base: position 5,507 of record JAUWNO010000164.1, on the reverse strand, counting down.
TCGATATCCACAGCTTCCCTGGACGCAAAATGTTCAATCCGACGCTGAACCTGAGCAGGACAATTTATATTATTACAATAAGTTATAGCTCCATCTTCTTCTTTTTTAAGAACAGTATCGCAAACAGGACATGTTGTCGGAAACTTAATATCCTGTGCATCAACAGGTCGTTTTTCATGATTAACTTTTATTATTTTGGGAATAATCTCGCCCGACTTAATAATCGTAACAAAATCTCCCAATTTCAAATCCAATCTTTTTATCTCGTCTTCATTATGAAGTGTTGCATTGGAAACAGTAGAACCTGAAATAAAAACAGGTTTCAATTTTGCCACCGGTGTAACTGCACCTGTTCTACCCACCTGGAATTTCACATCGATAAGTTGTGTTTCTTTTTCTTCTGCTTTGAATTTGTATGCAATAGACCACTTTGGACTTTTTGCAGTAAATCCCAATTCCTTTTGCAAAGAGAAATCATCAATTTTAATGACAATTCCATCGATATCAACTTCCAATTCAGAACGCTTTTTATCCCATAAATTACAAAATTCCTCAATATCTTTAAAACTGGAAACAAATTCTGTGAACTTATTCACTCTGAAACTATTATCTTTCAGAAAATACAATAATTGTATTTGTGTTTGAACCGAATCATTTTCCAGAAAACCAACTGAATAAATAATTGAACTCAGGTTTCTTCCTGCAACAATTGTGCTGTTTTTTACTTTTATGGTTCCTGCAGCAGCATTGCGAGGATTGGCAAATAGTTTCTCTTCATTCTTTTCTCTTTCAGCATTTATTCTCTCAAATTCCTTTAAAGGAAGATAAATCTCACCTCTAACTTCGACAGGATTTTTGTATTTTATTTTATGAGGAATCGATTTAATGGTTTTTACATTTTCAGTTACAACTTCACCTTCAAAGCCGTCACCGCGAGTAGTTGCATATTGCAGAATTCCTCTATCATAAAAAATGTTAATACCAAATCCATCAATTTTGTGTTCTAAAGATACTTTTGGGAAATATCCACCTTTTTCAGTAATTCTATTCAAAAAAGATTTAACTTCTTCCAGAGAATAAGCATTTTCAAGACTGTACATTCGCTTTTTATGAGGAATTATTTTTGCTCGTTCTTCAAGGGCGGAACCTACTTTTTCTGTGGGAGATTCCTTAACTTTATACTGTGGATATTTTTCTTCCAGATATTGAAGGCGTTTTATTAACTTGTCATATTCGTAATCCGAAATCTCCGGTTGTGTTTTTTTGTAGTACAGTTCGTTATGATAAGCTATTTGCTTTTGCAATTCTTCGATTTCTTCTTTTACAAACAAGTCTTCCAACTTTCCTCCAAAATTTGTCAAAGAATAATAAACAACTATTTTAAAGCAATAAATTTCTTTTTTAATAACTCTTTTTTTTATCCACGAATTACACTAATTTCACAAATTATGTCTTGTCCCCACGCTCCCGCGTGGGAAGACTTCTTTTCAACGCTCTGCGTAAAACCACACAGTCTTTTGACGCAGGAGCGTCTTACAATTGCATTCCAACGCTGGAGCATTGGAACGAGAAGTCCTGACTCGTGACGAAGTGCGAGTTGGGAATGATTGACTTTCCGAAGCTTCTTCCAGAGAATTTCTCACAAATGAGATTCGGAAAGTTCCCATTCACAATTTCTTTCTTAACCTTCCGAATCCATTTTTAAATCAGAAACAATGCAAGTAGGCTTCGGAATGTGACTCATATTCCGCCAATCAGACCTGACTCGCAGCGAAGCGTGAGTTGGGGATGATGACATACTGAACTTATCTTTATCTCACCAACGCTCCGCATAAAACCATACGGTCTTTCAACGCAGGAGCGTCTTACAATTGCATTCCAACGCTGGAGCATTGGAATGAGAAGTCCGCCAATCAGACCTGACTCGTGACGAAGCGTGAGTTGGAGATGATGACATACTGAATGTTCTCAACTCGCACTGCGTCACGAGTCGAGTCCATTCGAGATTCCCGCTTCAAAAGCCCACGAGTCGCATTCCTTTCAATCGTTACGACTCGCGTCCATTCGCATTCAGTTTTTGCAGTTGACATATAAATGCTTTTTCAAAAATCTGCTTTAAGTTAAATGAAATTAATACATTAAATATTTCAAAAACTATTTTCATTCTTAGGAAAATGGAATGTTTAAAAAAGCAAAGAAAAGCAATATTGACGAACTGATAAATGCAGTTATCGCACTTTATCTCCGCCTTTTGCAGGTAGATTCTCAGGATATCGGAAAACGTGAAGTTAATATTCTTTACAACATCATAAAATCTGCTTTTACAGAAAAAGAAATTCCTCCAATTCAACAAATTCAGAAACTAATTGAAAATCCTTATTCATTAGAGCAGGGTGTGAAGATAATTAAAAATCACCTTTTCTATCCAGATCAAATTAAACTTTTGATGAATTTATTGGTAATTGCACATTTGGATAATGAATTTTCCATTCCGGAAAGGCTGGATATTCTTGATGTTGTGGAAAGATTGGAAATAGATAATAAAGAATATTTTCAAATTATTGACCTGATTGAAAATAAAACGAAATTCATGAATGTTCAATTGGATAAATTTGCCATCCATCTTAAGGATACACGTTTTGCAAATTTTCTCATTTTTGGTGAAAACGCAGATTCTGATCTTAAAATCAAAGAAGATGAACTTCTTGATTTTAGCTTTATCATCATATTTATAGAGAATTTTATTTTTATTGGTAGTTTTGTTGAAAACAAATATCGTATTGGCAGCGAACTCTTGCAACCGGATAGATTATATAAACTGACTGAAGATGAAATTTTTTATTTATCAGATCCTTTTGCCAGAATGGTACTTCAACTGAGTTATAATGAAATTTTGCAATTGTATGAAAATAAAAAACAGGATGTAACTCAGGTAATAAAATATGCGAAAGAGCTTTTTGGATTTGATATCTTACAGGAAAAAAATAAAATTAAAATACAACCTTTCAAAGGTGAAATCTGTATTAATGAAAATGTCCTGAATTTTAAAAGAAAATATGAACTGGCAATAAACGATTCCATAATCATCAATAATGTCTTTGAATTCTCCACTCTCGATATCTTAACAGAAAAATTATCCTTCAGAGAAAAACGCACTTTTGAAACTCTTTATATAAATTCATCGGATAAATTTTTTCAAATAAGCGAGGAAAAAATTTCACAATCGCTTGCCAGAATAAATAAAAATGAAGATACATTAACGATCACTCCAATAAATAAAACCATTCCGCTTGCCCTGAATTATCGCACTCTTTCCATAGAAACCGGATTTGTGATTAATAAAGATATTATTTCAGTTGGAAAAACCAACTTCAAAATCAACCGATATTTCGATATTATAAAAATCGATTATGAAATCAAAACATTAAATGTAAATTATTTAAGACACTCCTTCAAAGATGCGAAAAAAACTATCTTAGATGAAATTAGTTTTAATGTGAAAAAGAGTGAACTCTTATCGATAATGGGAGCAAGCGGCAGTGGAAAAACCACACTTTTAAAATGTCTGATTGGTGAAATCATTCCCCTGGAAGCAAAAATTGAAATCGATGATTATGACTTTTTTGATAATCTTTCATATTTCCAGGAATTTATGGGTTATGTGCCGCAAGATGACCTCTTGTTCGATAACCTTACTGTTTATGAAAATCTTTATTATTGCGGTCGCCTGCGTCTGCCACACATTACAAACCCTGAAATCATCAAAAAAAAGATAGATAACATTCTTGTTCAAATCGGACTTTTGGATAAGAAAGATATGAATGTGGGAACGGTTTTGGATAAAAAATTGAGCGGTGGTGAACGAAAGAGATTGAACATCGCACTCGAACTTCTTTCCGAACCCATAATTATTGTTTTAGATGAACCGACTTCCGGGTTGTCATCGAAAGATTCTGAAAAGATAATCGCTATGTTAACAGATTTGAAAGAACAGGGAAAAATAATTATTGCTTCTATTCATCAACCCAACCCGAATATTTTTCAGCAATTTGATAAGATTCTGTTAATTGATTCTGATGGAACTCAAATATTTTTTGGAAACACAGCCGAAGTGTTTGATTATTTTGATGAAGAATTATCAGAATTAACTTTTGATACTGACCGTCTTCTGCGGAAAAAAGAGCTGAAAATGGCGGAATATTTATTTGATATTACCCAATATCCATTATTAGACAAATCTGGAAATTTGATTTATAAGATTGAAAATACAAGTGGAATTAAAGAGGAACAAAGAAAATATCCTTCTCAATATTGGAAGACAAAATTCAAAAAACATCAGATTTTAGAGATTATTCACAGTTCCGAACATAGAAAAACTCTTCCTCCTGAGAAAGACGAGCGCAGCAAATTTTCTCATAAAAAACTGAATCTGCAGGAACATCTTTCTCAAATCTATTATCTTTTTGTGAGAAACCTGAAAAACAAGATGAAAAATAAAACGAATCTTTTTGTCACTTTTCTGGCTGCACCAATTCTCGCAATTTTCATTTCTGTGATATTAAGATATTCCCAGCCGGATAGCAGTTACAGTTTCGGTGCAAATATAAACATGCCGATTTTTATTTTTATTTCTGTAATAGTATTTATTTTTCTTGGATTATCAAATAGTCTGGATGAAATAATTTCTGAGAGAAGGATCATTTCCAGAGAAAAGAAAATCAATATAAAAACCGGATATTATTTATTAGCGAAAAATCTTACTTTACCTATTTTTGCTTTGATTCAAAGCATTTTTTATTTTGTCATTGCCAGTATAATATTAGAAATCAGAGGTGTATTTTTTGTTTATATCATTTATCTATTGCTTTCAGCATTCATCGGTTATTCTTTAGGATTGTTAGGCTCATCTATCCTGAAAGATAAAAAAGCATTGATTAATCTGCTGCCAATCGTGCTGATTCCTCAAATAATTTTTGGTGGTGCAGTAATCGAATTTGAAAAGATGAACAGGAGAATCCGCATAAATGCAGAAAATGTGATTCCTGAATTTTGCCAAATTATTCCATCACGTTGGCTTTTCGAGGGGCTTTTCACAGCTCAGGCAAAATTAAATGGCTACACGAGAAAAATCTCAAAATTTAATAATAAACAGAAAAGAAACAACTGGTTAAAAAAAGAAAATCTAATCACATACAAACAGTATTTGAAAATCCAAAAAAAAATTAAAAAAGGGAAAACAAAAATATTACAAAATTATGAAACCAAAAAATTCGTTAATGAACAAATCAATTTTGCCGTTGATATCATTGACGGTAAATTCTATAATAATAAGAAAAACTACTTTTTAAGTAGTATGAAAATATTTTTCGGAAAGGTTTTCAAAACCTATAATATGAATGTTTTGATAATTTTATTTTATGGATTTATAATTAATTTATTGACATATTTTTCCATACAATTCTATTTCAAACGAAAATTAAGATAATAAGTTCTGTAAAATAGAGTGT
>JAUWNO010000480.1 GCA_030612605.1 Armatimonadota bacterium | reverse complement strand
GAACAACTTGATTTTGAAGAATTGAAAAAAGGATTGCAACAGGTTAATCGAAAAAAATCAAAAGACGCTAAACTATATGAAATTTTGAGAAAACATCTTCCAGTCTATGAAATTGGAAATTCTAAGAAAAAGAATACAACCAAAGCATCCAATAAAAAAGCAGGAAAAACAAACTCCAATGCTGTTTCCCGGGCTTATTTAGAAAATATTTGGGTATTGGCGAATCATGTTACCGATTCTTTCTGTGAGGCTTTTATTTTCTCGGTTTTAAGTTTACCTCACGGACAGCATTCTGCACTCGATGTTCTCAAATTCATATTCTATTCTTATAATACGATTTTTACTGTTATGATCTGGTTCAGTGGAGTAATTATTGCAATTGGCTGGCATGAGCGTGGTCATTATATCAAGGCAATCAAAGCAACAGTCTTGAAAAACAATATTGGATTATCAAATGATTTGGAAGCATTGGAACAGAGATTTTGGGAGCAAAAGAATAATTTTTTAAGAAAATTTTTCTTTATAATCGGAATAAAAATAAGAAGGAATTTATTAAAGAATCTAACAGAGCTTCGAGATGATATTGTAAAAGGTGAAAAAACTTCTTTCTTTAGAAAACCTGGATGGTGTCTGAAATACTTCCTGTTTAATATTAAAATTGTCGTTTTCAGTCCTTTAGGTCTTTGCCCCGGAATAATCAAAAAAGGTTTTACATATTATGTAGATGCACCGTTCGATCTTGGCGTAGCAGCAGAAGGACCAAAGAAAAGTAGAATTCTTGGAATTTTGGGTTTAGTTTCAGCCTTGATTACAGTTCCCATAGGATTAATATTTCATTTGCCAGGAGTTATATTTGCCGGAAGATTCTTTTTGGCTTTTGGTGAGATGGGAACTTTGGATTCCTTTTTTGCAGATCCTGGTAAATGGAAAGAATTTCGTGAGCGAGAGCGATTAGCACAACAGCGAGCTGAGGAAATAAAACCGATCGGTGCCTGGATAGAACAAGCAGCAAAAGTGAAAGCTCAGCTTCAATCCAGCCGCATGCAGGAAGTGATGAAAGATGAGCAACTGATAAAAGTTCCCTGGCAATTCCGTAATTCCGGTATGGGTGGACGTCACACGGAAAAGGAATATCCTGAAAGTAATATCTCCATGCAGGAAACAATGTTCATGCCTTTATCAGCACGCAACTATGAAGATGCTCAGGAAATGACCATTAAACTTCAGACCCGTTTAAAGGAAATCATAGAAAATGCAGAAGGCTGCAGAGTAATGGGAATAGGTCTGGAAGGAGGATTAGCTCCTTATATCAGTAAATCCGAAGGAGACATTGTTCCTGAGCAGCGGTTGTGGAGAATGGCAAAACAGACCATTGAGGAATGCGGATATACTCCGGGTAAAGATGTTGGGATCGCCTTAGACCCGGCTGCGAGTGAACTGGAAATAGCTTACAGAGATGAATATAATCTGGGAACCGAAACAAAGGGTATGTATCGTTTCTGGCGTGCTACTGAAAAGATTGATATGTCCCGTGATGAGATTTATGATTTATACAGGAAAACTATAGAAGAAGATGATGTTCCCATCATATCCATAGAAGATGGTTTTGCAGAAGATGATGATGCTGGTTGGGCTCTTATTATGGAGAAATTGGGAAATAAACTGTTTATCATTGGAGATGATTCTGTAACTACCAAAGATTCTTCCATAGAATACGCTGCAGATAATAATTTGAATAACACCTTCTTATGTAAAGCAAACCAGATAGGAACATTATCTGAGACCATGCTGGCTATAATGGTAGCTCTGGGTAAAGGTCTGGAAATTGTGGTCTCTCATCGCTCCAAATCGCCTAATGATGATATGGAAACTCAGATTGCATTATCTGCCATGACTCTGGGTTTGAAAGCAGGTGGTGGAGCAAATACAGAACGTCTTTTCAAGTATGGCTCGATCATGAAGATTATGGCTCGGGCAGTTAAGCAGGCTGGAGATGTGCTTAATAAAATGAAAGAGAC
>JAUWNO010000516.1 GCA_030612605.1 Armatimonadota bacterium | reverse complement strand
AATAATTAAAGAATTTGAAAGTTTACTTCATAATGAATTAAAGAGAAAATTGAAAAAAATTATTCTTTATGGTTCTTATGCTCGGAACGAACAGTCTATAAATTCAGATATTGATTTAGCAATAATTTATGATCCGGAATTAGAAGAGAAAGAGGAAAACAAAATTTCTGAAATTTCATTCAATTTGTCTTTAAAATATGATATTTTACTTTCCATTATTTATAGAAGAAAAAAAGAATTTGATGAATATTCAAAATTCGTGCCATTTTATCAGATGATTAATAAGGAAGGAATAGTCATATATGGATAGAATAAGAGAACTTTCAAAATACCGTCTGGAAAAGGCAAAAGACGATTATGAAACAGCAAAGATAAATTTCCTACACAAAAAATACTCACAATCAGCTAATCGTTCTTATTATGCCATGTTCCATGCAGTCAGAGCTCTTCTGGCATTAGACAGATTTGATTCAAGTAAACATTGGGGTATCATTTCTTATTTTAATAAACATTACATAAAAACAAATTTGATAGACCCAAAATATTCAAAAATGCTCATGGATGCATTTAATGTGAGACAAAATTGTGATTATGATGACTATTTTCAAATCTCTATAACCACTTGCGAAAAGCAATTAAACAATTCAGAAAAATTTATATCTATGATAAAAAATGAATTAGAATAAATAATAATAAAGTGAATTAAAAAAAATGAAAAAACTTAAGAGAAAGAAACCCTCTGAATAAACCTTTTCAAGGTTAGAGATTAGTATGGTATTTGTAACTCAAAAATCGTTTTGAGAATCAAAATCAGACAGTTGCCTGATAAGTTACAAAAAATCCGTCCAATCTTTGTTCTATAAAAGGAGTAATTATGAGTAGAAAAATTGCCCTAACAGGCATAAAACCAACAGGTTTACCACACATTGGGAATTATTTCGGGATGTACAAACCGGCAATCGAATTGGCAAAAAATTATGATACTCGTTATTTCATTGCAGATTATCATGCTTTGAATTCAATGAAAGATCCCAAAAAGATTCGAGAATTGACTTATGAAGTTGCAGCTACGTGGCTGGCTATGGGTTTGAACCCCAAAGAATCCATTTTATATAAACAATCTTCTGTTGACGGCACTTTTGAATTAACGATCTTTCTAATGGCTTTCACATCGAAAGGCTTGATGAATCGAGCCCATTCATACAAAGCAAAAGTTGCTGAGAACAACGATCTGGGCAGAGATCCAGATGATGGTGTAAATATGGGACTTTTCACTTATCCGATTCTAATGGCGGCAGATATTCTTCAATTTGACAGCGATGTTGTACCGGTGGGAAAAGACCAGAAGCAACATTTGGAAATGGCAGTGGATATTGCCCAAACTATAAATCATAATTATGGAAAAGAATTGCTGAAAATCCCCGCAGCATTAATTAGAGAATCAACTGGTTCTGTGATTGGATTGGATGGTAGAAAAATGAGTAAAAGCTATAATAATACAATTCCGTTATTCCTTCCTGAAAAAAAGTTACGAAAACTTCTAATGAAAATGGTTACAAATTCTCAAACCATCGAAGAATCAAAAGATCCGGATAAATGTAACATCTTTGCTATTTACAAACTTTTTGCAGATAAACAGCAGCAGACTGAAATGCGAAAAAAATACCTGGCTGGGGGCATGGGTTGGGGAAATGCAAAACAGGAACTTTTTGAAATAATGAATGAAAATATTACTCCCATCCGAACTAAATATGAAGACCTGATAAATAACAAAGATTATTTAGACGAAGTACTGCGGGAAGGTGCAGAAAAAGCAAGTGATATCGTTTCCGGAAAGCTATC
>JAUWNO010000209.1 GCA_030612605.1 Armatimonadota bacterium | reverse complement strand
TTTTAAAAAATCATTGACGTTATAAAATTTAATTCTGTTATGGTTTGCAAAAAAGAGAGTGATAATTTTTGAAAGGAAAATTTGATTATGGAGATAGATAATATAGCTGCTTACCCAAAGCGAAATTTCGGTCTTGTTTTAACGCGCTTTAAAAAATCCTTTCGTTTTGCTGACGCCGGTTTTTTTATTAATTTCTTAGTTGTTTATATTTTTGCATTCATCAGTCTCTATCCGAAATATGGTTTAAGCATTATTGCTTTAATGCCTCTTATTGTTGTTACTGCAGGATGGTTTTGGGGAGTTAAAGGTGGTTTTTTAGGAGGACTTTTTAGTTTCCCATTATACACACTTTTAAGTATTATAGTTCATGAAACAGCTTGGGATTCACGTTTTTGGATAGCTGGATTTATTTGTTCGGCATCCTCTCTTCTTCTTGGTACTTGGGTAGGTCATCTTTGCGAACTGGGAGAACATCTAAAAAAAGAAGCTGAAGAACGTGAGAAGATGCACGAAGATCTTAAAAAAACCAACAACCAACTGATAGAATTCCAAGAAACTTTAGAAGAAAAAATTAACAGCAAAATTGAAGAAATTCGAGATAAAGATCATATCATCATCAAGCAATCAAAAGAAGTAGCTATGGGAAAAATGATTGGTAATATTGCTCACCAATGGAGACAGCCCCTTTCCGCCGTAGCTGCCATCATACAAAGTTACGAAGATGCATTTGAAGATGGTGTTTTAGACCAGAATTATATTGAAGAAAAAACCGACTTGATAATGGAAATTCTGCAAAGGATGTCCCGCACAATCGATGATTTTAGAAGTTTTTTCAAACCAAACAAAAACCAACAGGAATTTAATCTTAAGAAAAACATAGAAAAGACTATTACATTTGCCAGCAGAAGTCTTGAAAATAACAATATAAAATTAATCTCCGATTTGGCTGATGATTGTGTTGTTTTTGGTTTTCCGGGTGAATTTTCTCATGTGATTTTAAATATTTTTAATAATGCAAAAGATGCCTTAGTAGAAAACAAGATTGAAAATCCGGAAATTACTATTATACTTACAAAGGAAAATGACAAATCAGTAATTGTAGTTACTGATAATGCTGGTGGCATTTCTGATGAAGTAATTGATAGTATTTTCGATCCCTATTTCTCAACCAAAGAACAAGGTAAAGGAACCGGATTGGGTTTATACATGTCGAAAATTACCATTGAAAAAAATATGAATGGTAAATTAACAGTTAGAAATATTAATGGAAAAACAGAATTCAGAATAGAAGTATAATCAATTCCTTTCTTCACCTTTTTTAGTAACAGATTTTCAAAAATAAATTTCTTTTAAACTCTAATTGAATTTAGAGGAGTTATGATTAAAAAATATATTATTGCCATTGATGGTCCGGCAGCTTCGGGAAAGAGTACAACTGCAAAACTTCTGGCTATCAAAATGAAATATACCTATATCGATTCCGGAGCAATGTACCGCGTTTGCGCTCTGGCAGCTTTATTGGATGTAATCGAACTCGATGATCTACCTGCTCTGACGAAAATGCTGAACCACATTGTAATAAGGATAGAATACTCAGAAAAGGGCAATAAAATATATTTGAATGAGCAAGATGTTACTTCAAGAATACGAGAAGCAGATATTTCAAAGCTTTCCTCCGAAATTGCTACAATTGGGATTGTTCGCAAAAAAATGGTTGATTTGCAGAGAGAAATCGGAAAAAATGGCAGCGTAATAATGGATGGGAGAGATATTGGAACTGTTGTATTTCCTGATGCTGATTTTAAATTTTTTATGATTGCCAGTGTAAAAACAAGAGCAATCCGCAGATGGAAAGAAGCAAAAGAAAAAGGAGAGAATTTGACCCTTTCTGAAATCGAAAAAGAAATCATCTGGCGTGATAAAAATGACAGTTCCAGGAAAATTTCTCCTCTCCTAAGAGCTTCCGATGCAATAGATGTTGACACAAGTAATATGACAATTGAAGAACAAACTGAATTTATTTTTAATTATATCCAGGAGAAGAAACATGAGTAAGACTTATTCTCTCATTTGTTTTTTATTAAGATTATTCATGAAATTATTCTGGCATTACAAAATCATAAATAAAGAAAGGCTGAAGACATTAGACAATTGTATAATTGCCTCCAATCATATTTCTGCATTTGATCCTACTTTCATCGGAGCGATAATACCGATGGAAATAAGTTATCTTGCTAAAATAGAGATTTTCAAGAATCCGCTATTTGCCAAATTCCTGAAACATGTTAATGTAATTCCAATAGCAAGGCGAAGGATAGATAGAAAAGCGATTGAAAATGTTATGGAAAAACTTGAATCCGGTCATTCTGTGCTGATTTTTCCGGAAGGAACCAGGAAGTCGTATAAAGCAAAACCTGGAATCGGCAAAATTACGATTCAAACACAGAAAGATATTCTACCGATTTTTATGATAAATTCGGATGATTTCCGGAAATGCTTCTTAAAAAAAGATAGATTAAAAATTGTGATCGGTAATAAAATCAAAATCAATCAATTACAGCATTTCAAAGAAACAAAATCTGATTATCGGACCTTAGCAGATTACATCTTAGAAAAAATAAATGAGTTGAAAGATGAAGGTTAAAATCGCCAAAAATTCCGGCTTCTGTTTTGGTGTGAAAAGAGCCATAAATATGGCAATGGAAGCAGCAAAGAAAAATCCTAAAATTGTAACTTTTGGACCATTAATTCATAATCCACAAATGGTGAAAAAGCTGGAGCAGGCTGGTATTAGTTCGGTTAACGCTATTTCCGAGATAAAGGATCGACCGACTATAATCCGCTCTCACGGAATCGAGAAAGATATCCTGGAAAAAATCAAAAAAAATGGTATCGAAATTATAAATGCAACTTGTCCGTATGTCTCCAAAACACACGAATATGCACGACATCTAAATGAGGAAGGATACCAGATAATAATTTTTGGAGATAAAAACCACCCGGAAGTAATTGCTTTAAAATCTTATGTGAGAGGTGATGCGATCATCGTGGATAATGTGAATGATTTGCCTGATAAGAAAATTGATAAAATCGGAATAATTTCTCAAACTACCCGCAATATTGAAACTTTTCAGGAACTTATCAAAGCTCTGGTTCCTAAATGCGGTGAGCTTAGAATTATCAATACAATCTGTAGTGCTACCAGCATCCGTCAAAAATCCACTTTGAAACTGGCAAAAGAAAGTGACTTAATGATCGTTATTGGCGGCAAAAACAGCTCTAATACAAAAATGCTTGCCAAAATAAGCAGTGATTTTATTGAGACTCATCATATTGAATTAGCAGACGAAATCGAAAATAAATGGCTCATTGACAAAGAAAATATCGGTATTACAGCAGGTGCTTCTACACCAGATTGGATCATTGTAGAAGTGTATAATAAAATATTGAAATGTATAGGGAATTACCAGAAACAGATTCATAAGGTTGAGGATATTCCCGGATTTAAGGAGGAATGAAATAATGTTTAACGATCAAAATGAAGTAAAGGATGAAAAAGATCCTGTTAATGAAAACGAGAACAAAGTCGAAGACAAACTGGAAACAGTAGAAGCCAAACCAGAAGAAACCAAACCAGTAGAAATCAAACCAGAAGAAACCAAACTTGAAGAAATCAAAACTGAAGAAATCAAAACTGAAGAAGTCAAACCAGAAGAAATCAAACCAGAAGAAATCAAGCCAGAAGAAATCAAATCAGTAGAAATCAAACCTGAAGAAGCAAAACTCGAAGAAATCAAACTTGAAGAAGCAAAACCGGAAGAAGCAAAACCTGAAGAGACTAAACCTCCAAAGGAAAAACCTAGATCATCCAAAAACGAGATGATGACCCTTCTCGATGAGTCTTTCAGCAAATTTGACATCGGAAAAATAGTTGAAGGTCAGATAGTTAGTGTGGATGAACGCGAAATCCTGGTTGATATTGGTTTTAAATCTGAAGGAGCAATTTCTAGTAGAGAATTCACAAATTCTATAGCTCCTGTGGAAGGCTCAAAAATTAATGTCTATATCGAGTCAGTTGAAGATAGTTCCGGCAGGTTGAGACTTTCCAAGAAGAAAGCTGATTTCTATCTTAACCTGGAGAGATTTAATGATCTTATGGAAAATAACATCTCAATTTCAGGAGTTCTGCGGCGTCGCGTAAAAGGCGGGATGATTGTTGAGATAGAGAACCTGGAAGCATTTTTACCCGGCTCTCAAATTTCCACAAAACCAATACCGAATCTCGACCAGTTTATTGGTAAAGAAAGCAAATTCAAAATTTTAAAAATAGATAAAGAACGAAGAAATATCATAGTTTCCAGAAAAAAAGTAATTGAAGAAGAACAAAACACACGTTTGCAGGAACTTCGCTCCAGAATCTCCATAGGCACCGAATTAGATGGTGAAGTTAGAAATATCACGGATTACGGAGCTTTTATTGACTTAGGTGGAATCGATGGCTTACTTCACATCACTGATATGGCTTGGGGACATATAAAACATCCTTCAGATATGCTGAACATCGGTGATAAAGTTAAAGTTAAAGTGCTCGATTTTGATGTAGAAAATTCCAGAGTTTCATTAGGGCTTAAACAATTGGTTCCTCACCCGTGGGAAAATATTGAGACAAAATATCCGGAAGGTTCAATCATTTCCGGGAAAGTTGTAAATGTCACCAATTACGGTGTTTTTGTGGAATTGGAATCCGGAGTTGAAGGTCTGGTTCACATCTCTGAAATGTCCTGGACACAAAAAATACGACATCCTAAACAAATATTGAAAGTTGGAGATAC
>JAUWNO010000355.1 GCA_030612605.1 Armatimonadota bacterium | reverse complement strand
GCGCGCATTCGAGCGCTTGAGTAAAGATGTCCTGAATGTGTTGCCAACGGTCCATTTGAGGGTTCAGGGTTCAGGGTTCTGGGTTCAGAGATTCACTGGTTCACGAATTCACGAGTTCCCAAGTTCCCGAATTCCCGAATTCACGTGTTCCCGAATTCCCGAGTTCCCGAATTCACGAGTTCTCGAATTCACAGGCTCTGGGTTATAGAAAACCAACTAAAGAAAGGTAACCATGAATGATAAACTCTAAATCTGTGAACACCTACCAATTTAATTTTATTTTCTGCTTGGTAATTTTTGTCATATTTTTTTCTTTTTTGGAAGCAAAAGTAAGAGCTGTCTGGGTTCCAATTTGGGATATTGCCAGTCCGGAGAAAATCGATGAACTGGTTGCTGATGCGAAAAAGAATAAGATAAATCAGATTCTTCTGCAAGTCAGATATCGTGGAGATGCGCTTTATCAGCCGAATCGTGAAGATAAAACTTATCCAAACCTGGAAAATAAAAGTTACGTTTTGAAGGATTCCGATTTTGATCCGCTTGAATATCTTATACAAAGAACTGAGAAAACCAAGATCGAAGTTTTTGCTTGGATCACTGTTTTTATTGCCACTCCGCATGATTTGGAAAAACTTCAGCCTGACCATATTTATTTTACGCATCCTGAGTGGATAACATCAGATTTTACAGGACAGAAAATGCCCAATGACATTTTGGAAGGAGCTTATCTTGAACCGGGAATTCCGCAGGTTCAAAATTATCTTTTTAATATTATTATGGATATTGTAACAAATTATGATATTGACGGTATCCATCTTGATTACATACGTTATCCGGATATGCAATTTGGATATAATGAGATTGCACGGGAAAAATTCAAAGCTGAAGTGCAAAATAGAAATGCTGAATCCTGGAAGAATTGGAAAGAGGAACAAATAAATAATTTTCTTAGAGATATTTCTTTTGAGATAAAACTCACATCTCCGAGAACAAAAATTACTGCTGCTGTAATGCCAAATGCTGATATCGCAAAAAACAGGTATTCTCAAAACTGGGTAAAATGGCTTAAAAATGGTTATGTTGATGCTGTTTATTTGATGGCTTATACTCAATCAGATTCATTTTTGAATGAATTATTGGAAAATGCTTCTAAACAAAGAATGAATAAGAAAATTATTGTAGGATTGAAAGCCTGGAGCGATAATGGAAAATATTCTGCTCCTCAAATAAATGATAAAATCAAAATTGTGAAAAAGAAGAGATTTGCCGGCTATGCCTTGTTCAGCTATTTAGGAATTAAACAGAATAAATATTTTAAAGACTTGAAGATTAAATAGTGTTCCTCCGTAAACTCACCCCCGACCCTTCTCTTAAACCCTCTTTGATTCTCCCTTTAGCAAAGGGAGATTAAATGGACTTTTTGAGATTATTGGAGAGGGGAGAAGTAAGAAAACTCGAATCCTCTGGATTCATCTATGTTTCCCCTCTTTTGCAAAGAGGGGTTAGGGGAGTTAGAAATTGAAAAATCATGCTTTGCGGACTGACGCAAATTAGGATATTTTACTCCAAAGGAAATAAATTATGCGAATCGATCAATTGTTAAATAAATTATGTTTGATAAAAACCCGCAGTATTTCTAAAAAAGCGTGTGATAAAAAGCTTGTGAAGATCAATGATAAAATTGCCAAATCCAGTTCTAAGGTTTTTCAGGATGATGTGGTTGAATATCAAATTTATGGATATCTTACAAAAATAAAAATCATGGAAATCCCCAAAGGAAATGTTTCCAAAGCAAATGCTGCGAAATTTTATGAAATAATGATGAGAGAAGAAATGGAGATAGAATAAAAAAAGGTGACTTCTATTGAAATCACCTTTTATTTTGAAAGAAAAATATTTTAGTATTTTTCTACTTTTCCCAATCTTCTAAATTCAAATTTTTTATTCTACTGAATTCTTTCAAATTATGAGTAATAAGAGTTAAATTATTTGCTTTTGCAATAGATGCTATTAATAAATCATTCGGTCCGATTGGAGTACCGGCTTTTTCCAAAACAGCTCTTATCTGCCCATACAATTCAGCAGATTTATCATCAAAACTGAAGGATTCAAAATATGAAGTAAAGTTTTGAATTTTCATGAGATTTTTTTTGCTTTTTTTGCTTTTCATTGCTCCATAAATTAATTCAGCTTTTACAATAGAGCATAATACGATTTGATTTGGTTGAAGCGATTTTATATGGTTCCTGACTGTATCATTTTGTCCATTTAAATATTTAATACAAACATTAGTATCCAGAAGATAAGTCATACGATTTCCTTACGGATATCATATTTGCCTTGGTTACCTCTTTCAATTGTGGCATCGGATAAACAACCGTAAGTTTCATTAATAAAGTCATTCCATTTTATTTTCTTTCTAATAGTTTTGTTTGATTTTTTATTACCTAATAAATCTTCTTTATAATTTATTTCAAATGCTTTGATAATTCTGTATAATATTTCTAAGTAACTATCTTGAATTTTGTCGATTTCGGTTTTGATTATTTTTTTGCTAATCATATTTACCTCCTACATATAACTTTTTATAAAGCTTTTTCATTTTGCAGAATCCTTTTACGAGAGAAAAAATGGAGATAGAATTTAAATAACCACTTATTCAGGTCTTGTTCTTATTATAACCGTACAAAATTCATTTTCATCCATCATCTCTAAAACTTCATTAAACTTATAATGCCATTCTTCCTTTTCTACTCTTTCACCTGCTGTTTGAATTCTACTTAAATTAATTTTATCTTTATCAAATAAAGCTACATACAAATCATAAGTTGGTTGATTCTCTGTTAATAAACCAGCAACTAACTCGTTGTCAGCAGATTCATCCGGGAAAGTAATTTGATTATTTGTTTTTATTGATTGGTTAGAAGCTATTATAAAACATTCACCATTTTCATAGATATTTATTATTGTTACAAAACCTTCTTGTTTAGAATGAACATTAATTGAAAAAATATCTCCTTCTTTTAGAATAGACTTA
>JAUWNO010000568.1 GCA_030612605.1 Armatimonadota bacterium | reverse complement strand
ATCGATTTATTTCCGAAAATATAAATGTTGATATTTTGACGATAGATTTAACAGAAGCAAATTCCAATATAGAAGAGATAAACCAGGAAAGAGTAAGAAATATTTCAAATAAGATTTTTTTTGATGCTGTTCACTATGGTTTTAAAATAAATGATAGAGATGCTTTAGAAAATATCCTGCATAAATATCTAACTCAAGAGAATCAGGAAATACCGGTTTCCAACCTGACAGCAAAACTGGTAGATTATATGAATGATGAGGATGGTGATCTGCTGATAGAAAATTCATCTTTGCAGAAAAAAGTGGTAAGATCACTCATCGGATATATTGAGAAAAAAGAGGATTATTCTGAAAAGGGAATTGTTTCCAACTTAAAGAAAATTGTTCCAAATTCATATTATGAAGATGATCCTGAAATGTTGGATTATGCAGCGATGTCGATTGTATCCATAATCGAGAATGAGATTAAATGGAATAAAATTAATAATCTGATGAAAGAAATAACACCGTTATTTTCAAAAGATATTCAGCAAAACTCTGATTTTCAAAAGAACCTGATCGGTGATGTCTGGGAAATTAATGATACTCAAATTTACCTTTCCAATACAAAATTTAATAACTTAAATAAAAATGAGCAGAACCCAACGATCTCTCTCGATTTACAGCAAACTGGGATGCCGATAATTTATAAAGACATCGACAGCAATATCGTTTCCAGCCAGACATACAGCCTGATTTTTGCAATTGGTCTTGTCTTGATTTTGCTGGCAATTCAATTCAGATCATTTATCGGTGGCTTGATTTCCATTTTACCGATTGTTTTGACAGTGCTTTTTAATTTCGCAATTATGTGGATTTTCAAGATCCCATTAGATGCTGCAACAGTGATGATCGGAAGCGTTGCAGTGGGAATCGGGATCGATTATACAATTCACTTTAACAACCGTTTTCATTTTGAGATCGAAAAGAAAAACAGCGTGGAAAATGCTCTTGAAACCACTTTACAAACAACCGGAAAGGCTATCATCATAAATGCTTTCTCCGTAATGCTGGGTTTCCTGACCTTATTATTGGGAAGCATAGTTCCAATGCAGAGATTTGGCTGGTTAATTGCACTTACAATGGTAGTCAGTGCTATAGCATCCTTAACATTTTTGCCTTCACTTCTTTTGATCACACACGCTTCTTTCCTTGGAGATTTGAAACATAAAGCATTAAGACGAGCAGTAAATATCAAAGCAAACATCAAACAGAAAGTGAGTAATTTCAAAGAACAAAAATAATGAGGTGCTTATGAACTGGAAAAATGAATTAATAAAACACTTTAAAAAGAAAAAAGTGGGTTTGGTTCTTGGTAGCGGTGGTGCAAAAGGATTATCTCATATCGGGGTGATAAAATTTTTAGAAGAAATGAATATAAAAATTGATTTTATTACAGGTTCGAGTATCGGCGCCTTGATCGGAGGTGCTTACGCCGACGGATTAAGTATCAAAGAAATTGAGGATATTGCTTTGGAAACCGATCTCACATCCACAGTAAAACTTTTTTCTCCCGGATTTGGAAAATCAGGTTTGGTTACGGGAACAAAAGTTCAG
>JAUWNO010000358.1 GCA_030612605.1 Armatimonadota bacterium | reverse complement strand
AATACAAATCTCAAAAAACAAAATCCAAATAAATCTCAATATTCAAATGACAAACAAACAATTTAAAATTCTTATATTTAACATTGGTGTTAACGATTTTCTGCCAAAAAAAACACGAATATTAGAAATAAGATACTAATTGACTTCGTCGGTCTCCGCTTCGCTACAGCTTTTAATTCGTAATTGAATCATTCCCTTTCAATAGTTCCGGGAGATTTATTCATAATACAATATTCTGATTTTAAAGTTTTCCTTGAATAAAAAACCTTATAAAAATTTTTGGTTTGAATAATTTAAAATTTGAAGCCTGATAAACTTCAAATGAATATAGGATGAGGAAAATAATGGATATTAAGAAAGTTAGAAATATCGGCATCAGTGCTCACATAGATTCCGGTAAAACGACCTTAACAGAACGAATATTATATTATTGTAATAAAATATATAAAATCGGAGAAGTTCGCGGTAAAGACGGTGTAGGTGCAACAATGGATTCCATGGAGCTGGAAAAAGAGCGAGGTATCACAATTGCTTCTGCTGCCACAAATGTAACCTGGAATGAGCATAACTTGAATATTATCGATACTCCGGGACATATTGATTTCACGATCGAAGTAGAAAATGCACTTCGCGTTTTGGATGGTGCAGTTCTTGTTCTCTGCGGAGTCAGCGGTATTCAAACACAATCTATTAAAGTCGATACACAACTGAAAAGATATAAAGTGCCACACATTGTATTCATAAATAAATTGGATAGAGTCGGAGCGGAT
The DNA here is from genome assembly GCA_030612605.1 of Armatimonadota bacterium. Taxonomy (GTDB): domain Bacteria; phylum Cloacimonadota; class Cloacimonadia; order Cloacimonadales; family TCS61; genus JABMPU01. The sequence continues at coordinate 2,244 of JAUWNO010000358.1, read as the reverse complement.
CCGGAAAAAGTTAGAGATCAGTTGTGTGAGAAACTGGGTCATAATGCGGTTTTAATGCAAATCCCAATCGGACTGGAAAAAAATTTTGAAGGTATTATCGACCTCATTTCACAAAAAGCAAAATACTTTACAGGACCCAAAGGTGAGCAGGTAAAAGAAACTGAGATTCCTGCTGAATACGTAGAAAAGGCAGAAGAAATGCGTGAAGAGATGATCGATGCAGTTTCTATGTTCAGTGATGATCTGGCAGAAGCATTTTTAGAAGGAAATGAAACTGAAAAGATGATCATCGATGCTGTAAGAAAGGCTACTATCAGTATGAAAATGACACCTGTTTTTATTGGCTCCGCTTTAAAGAACAAAGGTGTTCAATTACTTCTCGATGCAGTCGTTCGTTATCTTCCCGATCCAACAGAAATTGAGAATATTGCTCATAATAAAGATGATGAAATGAGAAATATCAAACTTGTATCCGATCCTGAACTACCTGCTGTTGCGTTAGCATTCAAATTAGAAAATCAACAATATGGTCAACTTACATACCTGCGTATCTATCAAGGTACAATTTCCAAAGGATCCAACCTGAGGAATGCTAGAACAAGAAATAAAATTAAAGTAGGTCGGCTTGTAAAAATGCATGCTGATAATATGGAAGATATCAAAAGTGCAAGAGCAGGTGACATTGTAGCTCTGTTTGGAGTTGATTGTGCTTTGGGAGATACTTTCAATGAAGGAAAAAACAATTATACAATGCGTGAATCATACGTGCCAAAGCCCATTATATCTCTTGCATTAAGCGTTAAAGATAGTAAAAATCAGGATAATCTTTCCAAAGCTTTGGCAAGATTCACAAAAGAAGATCCCACCTTTAAAACACATGTTGATAAAGAAACCAACGAAACAATAATCCTTGGAATGGGTGAACTACATTTAGATGTATATATCGAAAGGATGAGAAGAGAATATGGTGTTAACCTGGAAGTTCGTGAACCTCAAGTTTCGTATCGAGAAACCATAACTAAGGCAATTGAATTTGATTATATTCATAAAAAACAATCTGGTGGACGTGGTCAATTTGCTCGTATCAAGGGTATTTTAACTCATTCGGGAAAAGATGAAAATATTTTCAGAGATAAGATCCGCGGAGGTAATATTCCCAGTCAATTCATTCCAGGTTGTGAGAAGGGATTTTTCTCTGTATTGGAAAAAGGAGAGCTTGCCGGATTCCCGGTTGTTGGCGTAAAGATGACTTTAGACGATGGTGCTTACCACGAAGTAGATTCCTCTCAGCTTGCCTTCGAAATTGCAACAAGAGCCGCATTCAGAGAAAATTACCGTAAAGCTAAACCAATTATCCTGGAGCCTATTATGAAGGTTTCAGTGGAAACTCCCTCTGAATTCCGAGGGAATATCATGGCTATAATCAACCAAAATAGAGGACTCGTCTCGGATGCAGTTATCGATAATCATTTTACACGTATTGATTCGGAAATGCCACTCTCTGAAACCTTTGGACTTGCTACACAGTTCAGATCTGTAACTCAGGGTAAAGCAGATTTCACAATGGAATTCAAAGAATATAGATCACTTCCTAAAAGCATTGAAGAAGAAATATTGAAGAAAAGAAGGCAATAATTTTGGAGTAAAATATCCGTGATATTTCTATGGAGTAAAACAACCGTGTTGTTTTTTGGGGAGTAAACGACTGTAATTTTTCTTTTTGGAAACGACTTCGTCGTTTAGCAATAACACGGTTATTGCACTCCAAAACATCAAAAATCATCAAAAACCTTCACTCTATCAAAAGGAAATTTCATTTTTCTCAAATACTTTGGATCCTCTTTAAATCTATAATAATAACTTCCAAATTTCCAGTCTTCCGGTTTATCAACTAAACCATGTTTCACAGGATTAAACCAGAGATAATTCAGTCTTGGATTATAAGAATTCTCATAAGTTAAACATGTATCCCAATAATTCCACCAGATTTTTTCTGCATTCTTGGTTGAAATAATATTTTTCTTGATCCACATAGCTGTAAATTTGTGAATATCCCGCATTATTCCACTCAAGGTTTCCGCATTTCCCGGAGCTTCAACGATCAGATGATAATGATTATTTAGAATCACCCAATCTTCAAGTTTCCAATGATAATCCATGAATCCTTTAGCTATTGATTCTATCAAACGCTGTTTCGCACTTTCTTCTTCGATATGATATTTTTTCTCATAAGTTGCACCGGTT
>JAUWNO010000292.1 GCA_030612605.1 Armatimonadota bacterium | reverse complement strand
CAATAAAAACGATTCAAAGCAAGGATTCTGTTTCAAAAAGTCAAGATATTCTGTTACGGATTCTTTGTGTGAAACAATGTTGTCTGCGATTATAACAGCATTATCCGAGAGTTTATTCAATAATAATTTTAGATAGGATTGGTACTTTATTTTTTCCGCATCGATAAAAACGAAATCGATTTTTTTGTTAAGTTTGGGAATGATATCTTCTGCCAAACCAAAATGCTGGATAATATTTTTGCGGCTTTTTAAATTCTCTTTTGCCAGCTTAAACCTGTATTCATCTGCTTCGATTGTGTCAACGACAGCATTTTCAGCAGCCAGAGAAAGCCAGAAAGTGGAATAACCATTTGAAGTTCCGATTTCCAAAATGCTTTTTGGTGACTTTGCTTTTATAAAAGAATATAAAAATTTTGCAGTTTGCTCTCTTACATTCCAGAAACTTTCTGAAGATTTTTTTTGTTTTTCAAATCTTTCGAATTCTTTCTTATATTTCTGAATTATTCTTTCCATTTATATGTTCCCAAAGTGCCCTTTAAGGCAAAATAAATAAAATACGGAATATAAAAGATTTCAGCTAAAGGAAAAGTTTGCATAGTTTTTATCTGTTTGATTTTTACTAAAAATGTGGATAGTAAAATGAATTCAGGTACGATTTTAATGAGAGATAGCTCTACAAACTGAAGAATTGAGATGTTTCCCGAAATCAGCATCACCAAAGATAAAGTATAAACCAGGTAATAAAAAAAGAAAAACAGGGTCAGGATTTTAATTGAAATCGGATAATATTTCCATTTTGAGGCTCGTCTTGTTTCAAGGTCGATATGTTCAGTTGGATGGTCTTTATCAAATGATTTCACAATTGAATCTTGAGAAAACATGAAATTCATTTTCCTGATATGTTTGGACATTTTTTGTAAAAGAAGGTCATCATCGCCAGATTTAAGATGACCGATGCCTGCAAAACCATTAACCTTCTCAAAGATGCTTTTTCTGTAAATCATGTTCCGCCCTGTACAGGTTACTCCCCAATTCCAACCAAAACTGCCGGCAGTGATGGCAAATATCGATGCTCGTTCGAGATTTTTCAGCATTGATATAAATCTGTTGTTTTGAATTAAAGGAGAGAAACCAGCTAAAAAATCAATCTCATCTGTGAAATATGAATTTATTGATTTCAGCCAATTTTGTGAAGGCAGGCAATCTGCATCTGTGAAAGCTAAAATCTCAAATTCAGCTTGTTTTATGGCGGAATTAATTGCATTCTTTTTTCCAAATAGTTCTTCAGATTCTTTCTCAATCTTCACGAGTTTCAGGTTTGGAAATGATTTTTGATAGTCTTTAATTATTTGAAATGTAGCGTCTTCTGAACGATCATCTACTACAATAACTTCATAATTTTTTGTCGGATAGTTTTGATTCCGGAGGATCTTTAAAAGCTCAGGTAAATATTTTTCCTCATTCCTGGCAGCAATAATTACTGAAATGTTTTGAATTTTATTATTAGTTTTTTTTGATAAGCGGAAAATTCCTAAAATAATGAATAATATAAAACACAAATAGATAAAACTTATTATAAAAAAAAACGTGATCATTATGAAACTATGGATTCTGTTAATTCGATAAATTCTGCAAGATCAGGTGATTCTCTTTTTATATCAGCCATTGTAGGATTAGCAATTGTCTTGGTTTTCTTAGCTTTTTTAAGTGTAAAATTTATCCTGACTTTAAGATTGAAATGATTGGAAATAATCTGAGTTATGAATTCCTTTTCATCTGTTAATAGATTGTAAGCTATAGAATTGGATACAATAAAATGAATAAAGTTATTAGATATGCTTTCTATCTTGCTATTATTAAAGTAATTAGCAAGAATCATCTTCTCTTTTTTAATTTTATTTAGAATAATTTCCTTATCATTTTCAATATCAATAATCGTGATTTCTTTGATATGCGGTTTTTCTTCTGAAACTTCTTTTGTAAGTTCAGATTTTACTTCTTCAGTTTTTTTATGAAGGATTTTTTCTTTTTTCAGAGAACTTAAATCAGGTTTTTCCTCAGGTTTGGCAATAATCTTTTCAAAGCTTTTTGATGAAATATCTTCCAGGATTTTCTCCAGAGATTTGAGTTCGGATAGTTTTGCCAGTTTTATGAACGACATTTCAGCCACGAGGATTGGATTTGTACTGACTCTAATATCTGTTTTTGTTTTGATAAGAATGGAAATAAGATAAAGCAGGTCATTTTCCTCGAATTTGTTGCTGATGTTTCTCATAATTGTTTTAAAAGATTGAGGTATTTCCTGAACATCCAGACCAATTTTCAGCAGCATAAGATTTCGAATGTATTCCAAAAGTCCATTAAGAAATTCCTGGATATCATTACCTTTTTCCAGAATATCGTGCAAAAGTTCAATAATTTTTGTGCTGTTTTTTTCGATGATCGAGTTCATGATTTCATTGTAAACATCTGTGTGAACAATTCCGAAAATGGAAAGAATATTTTCCAAAGTAATATCATTTTCTCCGAAAGATAAAACCTGATCCATCAAAGAAAGAGCATCGCGCATACTTCCATCAGCTTTTTTTGCCAATGTGAATAAAGCATTATCTTCAATTGTGATCTTCTCAATTTCGCAGATTGATGATAGCTGAGCAACAATAGCAGGAATTGGTATGCGTTTGAAATCAAAGCGCTGACAACGAGAAATAATAGTAGGAATGACTTTGTGAGGTTCAGTGGTAGCAAAAATAAAAATCACATTTTCAGGAGGCTCTTCCAATGTTTTTAAAAGGGCATTAAAAGCATTTTTAGAAAGCATGTGAACTTCATCGATAATATAAATTTTATATCTCGAATTAGAAGGAGAATACAGCAGCTCTTTTTGCAGTTCTCGAATATCATCTATGCCAGTATTCGAAGCGCCATCTATCTCAATAACATCTGCTGAAATTCCGTCAGTAATCTCTGTGCAATTTGTGCATTCATTGCAGGGAAAAATAGTGGGACCGCCTTTTAGACAATTTAAACCTTTGGAAAAAATTCGTGCTAAAGAGGTTTTGCCTACTCCTCGGGGTCCGGTAAAAAGGTAGGCATGAGCGATTCGATCGAGTTCAATCGTATTTTTCAGGATAGTTGTGATATGATCCTGAGCATAGATTTCATCAAATGTCTGGGGTCTGTATTTTCTCGCTAAAACTAAATATGCCATTTATTCCTCAATATAAATTTCTCCATTGGAAATTCGAAAATAGAAGATATTTTGTCAATCTTAAAGTTGAATTATAGAAAACTTATAGAGAATATTTTCAGCCACGAAGAACACGAAAGGACGCGAAGATGAAAGATCAGTAATAATAATCAAATTATAATTATGTTTGAAAAGGTTTTTCTTCTTGCTGAACCTTTTCAAGGATTTTATCTTCACTTGATTATTTGGTTTGTTTCTCCTCATTCCAAAATTGTATTTTGGAATGCATTTTTTGAAAAGTTTTACTTTGTATATTCATTGATTTCTTTTTAAAACCTTCACAAGTTCTTGAAACTTGTTAAGTTTAAAATATAGCCATTGAAAAGGTCTATTTAATGGAGTTCTTCTGTGTGTAAAACTTTTCCAGGTTAAGTCTATCCATCAGTGTTTTGAGTTTTTTCTTGACTCCAAAAATGAGCTATTTTTTTTC
>JAUWNO010000182.1 GCA_030612605.1 Armatimonadota bacterium | reverse complement strand
ATAACATAAACCGGATGAGCATCAATTTCAAATAAATCAAATTGCAATCCAATACTAACAAAAAAAACGTCAACAAAAAAAGATTTTCCAATATTTGTGATACCGGTTTGAACAGCATGTTTGTGATGCGTCTGACCTATAAACAAGCCGGCAAAATAAGCACCTGTTATTGCTGCCAGACCAGCTTTTTCGGCAAACCAGGAATAAAGAAGAACAACAGCAATTGCAAGAGAAACGACAACGTTATCTAAAAGAATTTTTTTCAGGTTAAGAAAAAACGGTTGCAAGATGAACAATCCAAAAATGAAGGAAATCACAAAAAAAACAATGATTTTTACAATTGATAAAGTAATACCTGAATTCTCTCCTACAGAACCTGCTGTTAATCCGATTATGAAAGTTAATAATAAGATGCCTACGATATCATCGATAATTGCTGCATTTACGATACATCTGCCTTCCAGGCTTTTCAGCTTGTCCAAATCGATGAGTGTCATCACACTCACACTTACACTGGTAGCAGTGAAAATCACTCCTACAATCAGACTCTGGGAAAGATTATTGCTAATGAAATAAGTTAACATAAATCCTAAAGCAAAAGGCAGAATAATACCACCGGCAGCGGGTAAAACAGCTTGTTTTGAGTCTTCTTTGATTTTTTTAATATTTGTTTCCAAACCTGCTTCAAAGAGAAGAAACAGTACTCCGATTTGAGCAATCCAGTTTATTACAGCTTCTGGTTCTATAAAATGAAGAAAAGTTGGTCCAAGTACAATTCCTAAAAGAAGCATTCCTACAACCGGAGGCTGTTTGAATTTTTTGGATATTGCACCCAAAATTTTGGAGAAGAAGATAATTATTGCCAGATGAAGAAGTATATTATTTTCCATTTTCCTGTTTTAAAAGTCGTTGTTTGGATAGATGCTGTGCATATGTTTGAGAAAACTCATGGCGTCCGCCAAAGTTTGCAAAGAAAAAGAAGTAATCAGTTTCAGCGGGTTTGAGGGTGGCTTCGATAGAAGTTGTATAAGGGCTGCAAATCGGAGTTGGTGGTAAACCATAATTTTTGTATGTATTATAAGGAGAAATAATTTCCAGGTCGCGGTAAAATATTTTTTTGCGGGATTTACCGGATTTTTCTAAAACATAGGCAATTGTAGGATCAGCCTGCAGCTTGTAGCCATTTTCAATTCTGTTCATGTAAACGCTGGCAATTATCGGTTTTTCTTCTTCCACTTTTGCTTCTCTTTCCACTATGGATGCCAGAATGATTGTTTCATAAAAATCTAAATTCTCATTTGGAATGAAATCCAGATCTGCAGTTTGTCGGAAAAATTCTTTTACTAAATGTGAGATAATAAACTCTTCTTTCACATCCTCAGGAAAGAAGTAAGTTTCAGGGAAAAGGAAACCTTCCAAACATGGAATTGAAAAACCTGTCACTTTTTTTGCAAAGATAGAATCATTACAAATCGAGCTGAATTTTCGATAATCCCCAAATCCGTTATTTGTTAGTAATCTGCAAGTTTTTCTGATAGTTAAACCTTCCGGAATTGTTACTTTCTTGAGAAATACTTTTCCGGATTTTATCTTTTCAAGCACATCAGAAATTGTCATTTTTCCATAAAAGAGGAATTTTCCATAACTTAAATCTTTATCTGCTCTGGAAAGTTTTGCGTAAAGATAAAACCAGTTTTTGCTTCTGATAATATTTTTATCATAGAGTTTTTGTGCTATCTGGAATGCAGTTTCACCGGATTTGATATCAACAACTGTGTCTTTTACATCTAATGGATTTATGAATAATGAAATTCCATGAACAATAAAGAATAGCAAAATCAGCATTAAAAAGAGAGAAAAAAGTTTCATTGATTTCATTGAATTGAATCCAAATAGCTTTTCAAGATTATTGAAGCTGCAAATTTATCTACAACTTTGCGACTTTCTTTTATGCTTTTTCCCATTTTTTTAAGCATCTCTTCTGCTTCCACACTCGAATAAGATTCATCCCAATAAATGATTGGAATTGAAATCTTATTTTTCAATTTTTCAAAAAAATCTCTAACTTCAATAGTTTTTTTTGTATCATTTCCTTCCAGGTTTACAGGCAATCCTAAAATGATTTTTCCGACTTTTTCAGATTTGATAATACTATTAATTTCTGTTAAAACCTCTTCACCGCTATTTTGAATTACTTTGAATGGATTGGCAATTATTTGCAAAGGATCACTCAAGGCAATTCCAATTCTCACAGTTCCATAATCGATACTCATAATTCTGGATAAGCTCATTTCTGATTTTTCCTGTAAACGAAGTGGACAAACTTAATTCATTTTTTTTGCTCACGGATGAACACGGATTAAACGGATATTACTTTTCCAGAAAAAAATCAAAATATTTTAACTTAGTGTTTCTTCGTGCTCTTCGTGGCTCAATTCATTTTTTATTTCTTTTTCCTGTTTAATAATTTAGATTCTTGATGTTTGTTTTTCTGTCAATTCTTTTTAATTGATTCCGAATCTGAATTTTTTTTAAAGTTATGATATCGAAATATTGAGTTTCGAGATACTCATTATTTCAAATAGAAAAGATATTTAGCAAGTTTTTGGAATATGAACAATGAAATTAATTTTGTATTTGGAATTTATCTTGCATTCTTTATAAGATAACGAAGATAAAAAGAGGATAATAAGATGAAAAAAATATCTTTTGTATTATGTTTTATGTTTTTGATGGTTTCGATTTATGCAGCCGATCAAACTATTCCATTGGCTTATTCCTACACAGATATTGAACTCATAAACAGTGATGAGTTCGGAATGAATGCCGGCTTCCAAATCGCAGAGATCCTTTCTTTTGATGTGGATACTGAAATGGGAACTTTTTCCAATATCAGTATTGCGGGATATTCGTATTCAAAGGAAATTGGAGCACCCAAATTACCGATTTTGAGAAAGATCATTTCTGTTCCGATGGGAGCAGATGTACAAGTTCAAGTTTTTAGTTTTGAAACTTCAGAACATATTCTGGCAGATTTTGATATTAATTATCCCATCATTCCTGCTCAGGAATCTGTTTCTAAAAGTGCAAAACCTGAAGACATCAAATTTGTTTATCATGCTGATGCTTATACATCAAACCAATATGATGAAAATCCGATTGTTTCCGTGGAGGAACTCGGAATTTTGCGAGGGATGAGATTATTTGTTTTAATTTTTGAACCGCTTAAGTACAATCCCACAGCAAATACAATAAAAATTTATAACAATGTCGATATCCAGGTTAATTTTGTGGGAGGAGATTTTGCAGCAACAAATTCGCTGCGAAACAAAACTTTTTCACCCTATTTTGAATCTGCATATCAGAATTATGTCTTCAATTATTCTCCTACGACTTCAAGGGAAGATCTGACCAGGTATCCGATAAAATATGTAATTATTTCCGATCCGATGTTCGAAGCACAATTAGAGTCTTTCATTGATTGGAAGGTTCAGAAAGGTTTCGATGTAATTGTGGGCTATACTGATGAGCCTGCAGTGGGAGGCACAACTACATCTATCAAGAATTATATCCAAACCTTGTGGGATGCAGCTACTCCAGAATCTCCTGCTCCTTCGTTTATTCTTTTTGTGGGAGACGTTGCACAAATTCCAGCCTGGAACGGAAGCACTGGTGGTCATATCACGGATTTGAATTATGTTAAGATAGAGGGTAATGATTATCTCCCTGAAATATATTATGGAAGATTCTCTGCAAATAACCTGGCTGAACTGCAACCGCAAATTGATAAAACTCTCGAATATGAAAGATATGAAATGCCGGACCCATCTTTCCTCGGAGAAGTTGTGATGATAGCAGGAATGGATTCAAGTCATGGAAGTACCTGGGGAAATGGACAGATAAATTATGGAACTGAAAATTATTTTAATGCTGCTCATGGAATTCTATCTTACACATATTTGTATCCTCAATCTGGAAGCAATTCTGCAAATATCATTCAAAATGTAACTGATGGAGTGGGTTATATCAATTATACTGCACATGGAAATACTACTTCCTGGGGTAATCCCAGTTTTACAATTGCTAATATTAACGGACTTCTAAACCAAAGCAAATATCCATTAGCTGTGGGTAATTGCTGTTTAACCAATAAATTCGAATATTATGAATGTTTTGGTGAAGCCTGGCTGCGAGCAGAAGATAAAGGTGCTATCGGTTATATTGGTGGAACAAATTCTACTTATTGGGATGAAGACTATTGGTGGGGAGTCGGAGCTGGTGCAATTACGGCTAATCCTACTTATGCTGAAACAGGTCCCGGTGCTTATGACGGTATGTTCCACGACCATGTAGAACCTTTCAGCGAGTGGTACACAACCTCTTATGCTTTTATTATGGCTGGAAATCTGGCTGTTGTTCAGGGAGGTGGAATGATAAATTATTATTGGGAAATCTACTCGATTATGGGTGATCCATCTTTAGCTGTCTATTTTGGAGTTCCTTCTGATAATATTGTAAACTATCCCTCCACGATTTTACAGGATTTGACTTCAGTTCAAATTTTAGCAGAACCATATTCTTATGTAGCGATTTCAATGGATGGAATTAGCCATGGAGCTGGGTTGGTTGGTGAAACCGGCATTATCGTTTTGGAGATTGAACCATTTTCATCACCCGGTCTTGCTCAATTAGTTATTACACGTCAAAATAGAGTGCCGGTTATTGAAGAGATCGAAGTAATTCCTAATGCAGGTCCTTACATTGTAATAAATAGTTACACGATCGATGCTGGTGGAGATGATATCATAGAATTTGGTGAAACAGTTAATTTGGGTGTAACTTTGGAAAATGTAGGAATAGCAAATGCAACCGGCATTAATATGACAATTTCTATTGAAGATGCTACATACATCACATTAACAGATGACAGCGAAATTATTGGAGATATTGCGTCGGGGGCAGTTATTAACTTTCCCAATGCATTTAGTTTTACTGTAGGAAATGATGTGCCGGATGATTATTTATTTGTATTAGATGCAGAGATGATAGGAAACGAAGGCACCTGGGAAAGCACAATTAATCTGATGGCATTTTCTCCTGTGATAACTCTGGGAAATATCACAGTTGTTGACGGCGATAACGGCAGGTTGGATCCGGGAGAAACAGCAGATCTGGTGATTACATTGGAAAATGATGGCGGAGCAACAGCTTATAATATTACTTCAATACTATCTTCTTTGGATGATTTGATTACAATCAATGATAACAT
>JAUWNO010000310.1 GCA_030612605.1 Armatimonadota bacterium | reverse complement strand
GGGTTTGTTATCAAGTTTACAGTTTACTCCACCAGTTCCCTGTGTGTGAACCTTGAGTGTTACATTAGAAAAGATTGAAAGCTCTTTATTTTGAGGATCATATTGGAAGGGATTAATCGTTACATTCACAACTCGAAAATCACGCATGATGGCAGGCTCTTCAATTTCAGTGATCACTGCTGGAAATATCTCTGCTGAAGAATAGAAATCATTATCAATCGTAAAAGAAAAATTATTAAACTCTCCATCAATCTTTAAGGGCTGTCTGGGATAAACAGTAAAATCTGAAATAACTTCTTTATCAAAACTTGTAACTTCAATGGACACATCACCCTGATTGGGAATAGCTACCAAACGAGAAAAACGAGGTATATACTGTTTGCCTACATCTATGAATTCACCTTCATTGGCATAAGATATTCTCTGATATATTTTGCCATTCTTTTCAATACTTTCGATTTCATATCCATCCAAGGAAAATTGAACTTCTGTTAATCCTAATCCGGATGAAGATGTTTTAAACATCGCATTCTCAGAGTTTCTATCTATGGAAATCCAACTTCCGAACAATCCAAAACTAAATAGTCCTAATATTATTAAAATTGATATTTTTTTCAATTTTTTCTCCTCTTTTAATATTTTATTAATACTTTATTTATATTAAGTAGTCTGCAATATTTATTCCAAAATTTATATATTATTTATAAATTGAGTTCATCAGGAAAGCTTTCGGGAGAATTGGGGAACAAGCAAAAAAAAGACTTGGCATAAGCCCGACTTGTCACGGCGTAATGTAATGAAGCTGGAAGGGTCTTGTGCTAAGTCGATCACCAACCAATCTGCTAACCTTCTTCCAACTTATCCCAAAATTCCTTTGGAACTTAGGACAAGTTTCAACCAAGACTTCTTCGTCGATTGGAAAGACATTAATCCCGCTCGAAGAGTCGCTTTTTTTCCTATGCTTGATTTTATTTCGACTCGTCGTTCCCCCGATACGGTCATTCTTCCCTACGGGGTAAACTTACGAGTCGAGATATGAATTCTTCAGAAACTTTTTTGTGAGAACTCTGAAATCACCTCTTCGGATGGTGATTCCCTCTGTATCAAAGAATCCTAATAAAATCAGAGCGTTCGCTCTATTAATTTTCATTAAATCCCGGAAATGAGAAACTGTAATGCCTTGCGGATTTTTGTTGAGATAAGAAATCAGTTGTTTACGACATTCATTCATGAAATCCGAATGAATATATTTCGTTTGAATAAAATATACTTTCTGCGTGCTGATCAGATGTGCAAGAATTTGTTTAAGGTCCTGAATAGATAAATTTTCGTTTTCTGTTTGAGATGCTAAGTCCTGAAAATCCGTAACTTTTTTTTCTGAGTAAAGAACTTTTTCTTCTACCTCATCAATTTTAGTCTTAAATTTATCATCGAGTTCAACCTTGTGAGATGAAGTTGTCCAGGTTTTATTAACTTTCTTTAATTTATGGTTTTCTTCCAAATCCTGCAAAATCAGTTCGAGAGTTAGTTTAATAATTTCTTTCTTTTGATTTCCAAAAATACCCATCAATTCATTGAAAGTTTTCCCCTGTTCAAGTAATGGATTCTTTTTGTGAAATTCTATGAGTTGGGTTAGAATTTTATTTTTGAGTGCAGTCGCTCTTTTCTTTTCCAATAAAAGAATTTTATCTTTTGTTTGAAAGAAAACAATATCTTTGGGAAGGTATTGAAAAATAACCGGAATCAAATCATCTTTTGGGATATTTAATTTTTCAGCAATTTGCTCATCTGTAATCGGCATTAACGACTTTCGCACTTCAACTGCGATAATTTCATTGAGTTCACCTTTTGCCAGTTTTTCCACATTCTCAATTTGTTCCTTCCGCCTTCTTCGATGGTGTAACGGATACGGATCAATAACTTTACCGCCACCGAGAGTAATTGTTCCTGATGAATTTCTTAAGATAAAACTATCATCAATTTGTGCTATGATAGATTGAGGTAAATATATCTGGATTAATCCTGATTCTTTGCTTCTCAGAATGTTCCTATCCAACAGATGTATTCGAGCCATTAAACGCACAGTCCCCATCAAAAACAAAACCTGACTCCACAATCCAAGGGAAACATCATTCTGGAAAAGTTGGAAATTTGCATCGATTAAATTTGTTGCTTTAATCAATTTACTCGTTAAAATCATTCCTCGTTTGAAATCCTTCTTTTTGAATCCAACCAGATTTAAAGAGGCTCTATCTCCAGCTTTTACTTGCTCCACTTCTTTCCCGTGATGTTCTATCCGACGAATTCTAACCTCTTTATTTGTTGGAAGCAGATAAAGTAAATTCTCTTTTTGGATAGAACCGGAAATTACTGAACCATTAACAATAATACCAAATCCCGGTTGTATAAAGATTCTATCAATGAACATCCGAAAAGATCCGACAGAATTTTTCTCAGGTATGATTTTAACAATTTCAGATATTGCCCGGATCATCTCGGAAATGCCGTCATTTGTATGAGAAGAAACTTTTATAATCGAAGCATTCTCCAAAAAAGTATCTTTCACAAAATCATGGATTTCTAATTCAGCAAGTTCACTCAGTTCTTCATCGATTAAATCAATTTTGGTTAGAGCGATTAGACCATGTTTTATTCCCAGAACCTGCATTATTGCCAGATGTTCTCTGGTCTGAGGCATGATGCTTTCATCACCCGAAATCACCAGAAGAACAAAATCAATTCCCGAAGCACCTGAAACCATTGTTTTAATAAAGTCGGAATGACCCGGCATATCAACAATTCCGATGCTGTTTCCCTCAGGAAGATCAAGATGAGTAAAACCGAGATTAATGGTGATTCCTCTTTGCTTCTCCTGTTTGTGAGTATCACAGTCAAATCCGGTTAAAGCTTTGATCAAAGCTGTTTTACCGTGATCAACATGACCGGCAGTTCCCATAATTAAATGTTTTGAATTCATCTAACCTTCCGAGAAAATTTTATTTAAATGACTTTTTTTTTAGTTGTCATATTCGTCAAGAAATGAGTTATTTGTAATGAGTAATTTTACAATATATTGATTTTCTCCTTCCGAACTTTTCAGTTCGGAAGGCGCTAACTCCAGAAGCTTCTGCTTCTCTCAATAGAGACTATCCGTGAAGTCGATTCTTCAGACAAAAAGGAAATTTGACTTAACTGACAGTTGACGGATGAGTCAAGTTGAAATGTTTCAATGAATAAGAAGTCAATAAAAAATACAAAGTAAAACTTTTCAAAAAATTGCATTCCCAAATACAAGTCAGCCTTTTTTCAAAGTTAATTAATTTGATATTATGTTTTTTTTTGTCCAGAAGAAAAATATTTAATTAATTTTATTTTTTTTTCTCATTGTAGTTAATTCTATACGGTTGAGGAAATTATGAAAACAAATGTTTTATTA